>CARDPF010000028.1 GCA_948960675.1 uncultured Eisenbergiella sp. | reverse complement strand
TCAAAAAGGACGAATTGGAAGCATACATTACCATGATGGAGGAAGCCAAAAAGCTGGGAATCCTCTGCTTTTCCTCGCCCTTTGATTTTAGCGCGGTGGATTTTATGGCGGAAATGAATATGCCCGCCTACAAAATCGCTTCCTATGAAATCACCGATATTCCCCTGATCCGCAAAGCCGCCAGACAGCACAAGCCCATGATCTTCGCCACCGGTATTGCAACGCTGGAGGATATCGAACGCGCACTTTTGGCATGCCGGGAGGAAGGAAATGAAGACATCATTTTATTAAAATGCGTTTCCGGCTATCCCACCCCCTATGAGGACGTGAATCTCCGGGTCATCCCCACATTGGAGCATACCTTTGGCTGTATGATGGGACTCTCCGATCATACCATGGGCTGGGCCGTGGCTACCGGGGCCGTGGCTTTCGGTGTCAAAATGATCGAAAAGCATCTGACGCTGCGCCGTAGCGACGGCGGTCCGGACGGCGCATTCTCCATGGAGCCGGAAGAGTTCAAGGCCATGGTGCAGAATGTGCGCACACTGGAAAAAGCGCTTGGTTCCCCCTGTTACCGGCTCACCGAGCTACAGCGGCAGGAGCGTAAGGACGCCCGTTCCCTCTTTGTGGTGGAGGATGTGGCAAAGGGCGAACCCTTCACAACCCAAAACGTGCGTTCCATCCGTCCCGGCTGCGGCCTGCACACCATGTATTACGAAGAAATTTTGGGCAGGACTGCGGCCTGTCCCATCAGAAAGGGGACCCCTTTGTCATGGAATCTCGTCAGGTAATTTATATCCGCACAGACGGAAATGAAACCATTGCCACCGGTCATCTGATGCGCTGCCTCTCCATCGCGCGCGCCCTTGTGAGACGCAACGCGCTGCCTGTTTTTCTTCTCTCCGACACCACCTCCATCTTTTTGCTGGAAAGGATGATTTCAGCCGAAGAAAAAACGGGACATGCCTTTCCCGTCATTCACATGCAAACCGATTACCGGGATTTGGACAGGGAAATTCCTACCCTGCAGCGGATTTTGGCTTCCCGCACCGTCTCCTGCTTTTTAGTGGATTCCTATTTTGTGACGGAACGCTATCTTTCCGAAATCAGCCAGCTATGCCGTACCGCCTATTTGGACGATCTACAGGCCTTCGACTATCCGGTGAATCTGGTGGTAAATTATGACGTCACGGTGGATACCGGGTTTTATACCCATGCACAACGGATTTTGGCAGGGTTATCTTATACGCCCCTGCGGGAACAGTTTTGCCTCTACCCCTACCGCTTTTGGGAAAAGGTCCGGGATGTGCTGATTTCCACAGGCGGAACGGATCCGTTTTTTATTGCCGGCGGCCTCGCCCGGCAGCTGCTTCGTGACCCCAATTTCCATGACAGCTGTCTCCATATCCTCACCGGACCCTTGCATATCCACCGGGCCGAACTGGACGAACTTGCGGATACGGACAGCCGGGTCATCCTGCACGAAAACGTCTCGGACATGGCGGAACTGATGGCCTCCTGCGACCTCGCCGTTTGCGCGGCGGGCACGACCCTTTACGAGTTGTGTGCCATCGGCGTACCTTCCGTCAGCTACACCATGGCCGACAATCAGATTCCCGGTGCAAAGGCTTTTGCCCAGGCCGGATTGATTCCATATATAGGCGATATCCGAAACCATCCGCATTTTTTTGAAACGGCCTGTGAGCAGTTATGCGCCATGGCCTGTGACCCTTCCCTCCGCAGGCAGCAATCCATACGGATGCGCATGGCAGTTGACGCCGCCGGGGCCGACCGCATTGCCGCCGAACTGCTTGCACCGCCTCCCGCCTGACGGATTCATAGGCGCCGTATGATTTCATCCGAATATTTCATCATGCAGATACCGGCCTCATAAGCGCCGATGGCCGCTTCGTTTTCCTTCCCCGACAAATTATTGGCAATCAATGCCGGGAAGTCCACCCTGCAATGATAGGCATGGGGATACCCGCCCCCAAACCGTGGATTGATCTCGGAAACATAATATTCGCCGTCCACACAGAATACATCCATGTCTATGGGCCCTGCGAGGGAAAATGCCGCCGCCGTTCTTTCTGCCAGTGCAAACAGCGCTTCCTCCCGAACGGACACGGCTTTTTCCGTCTCCCCGGCACGCATCCGCACCTTTTTCTTTGCAAATATGCGCACAGGCTTATGGGAAAGCAAATCCACGTAAACATCAATGCCGAATTCCTCCCCCTGCGCTAATTGCTGAATCAAAAGTTCTTCTTTTTCATGCCTGCACAGCGCTTCCAGAAATGCCCGGTCTTCCACCCGGCAGGCCCCCACGCTGCCACACCCCCGGACAGGCTTTACAAATACGGGAAACCGTATTTTCCCCTCCGCATACACCCGGTCGAACTCTGCAAGCCCCTTGCAGGAAACAAGGGCCGGGAGCCCGTTTTGCAAAAGATGCCGGTAAAACCGGTATTTATCCCGGCACAGTTCCACCGTCTCCAACGCAGAAACCACCGGCACAATCCCTTCCGCCCTAAACCGTTCTTGGTTTTTTGCGAGCAGATCCAGTTCATCCTCAAACAAAGGCAAAATCCCGTCCACTTTTTCCTTTTTGCATATGCCCAAAATCTCATCCAGGTACCCGGGCGCGTCCATCCTTGAAACCAAATAAAAAGCGTCCGCCTCATACAAGGCCGGCGCCCAGGGGCTGCAGTCCGTCGCCACCACCCGGCCGCCACCCGGCCGCTTTCCCAAACTTTCCTTAAAAAAACGCAGCAGCTTATTCCTCGTCCCACAGCTTAAAATCAAAATGGTCATTCCGTCCGTCCATCCTCCCTGCTTACATCCCCCAAAGCCTTTTCTTCCCCAAACCGCATGGCCCTCTGTACATACTCCTTAGGTGTCCACCGGTCACGGACTTTTAAAAGCTCCCCTTTTCTCCTGATATACACATCCGGAAAATAGCGGATAAACAAGGGATTTAAACTCATGGTATACCCGCCTACATTTTCATAGACAATCCGGTCTCCCTCCTCCAATTCCGTCCCATTCTCATAGGAAAAAAGCCGGTCTACCTCCATGCAGGAAAAACCGGATATACACTGGCGCGCCATCGTCCGGCGCTGCTTTTTTGTTTCCTCCTGCAGTTCCAAATGGAACAGATAACTGCTTTTAATCATGGTCGGGTCGATATTAAAACGGCTCCCGTCGGTGATCAGATACCGTTCCTTTCCGATATCCCGCACATCCACAACGGAGGTCACAAACGTACTGGCCTTGGAAAGCAGGGAAACCCCGGGCTCAACCACCAGCATCGTCTCCTTTGGCGAAAACTCCTGCCCAAGAATCTTTCCCACTGCCGGAAAATAGTCCGGATATTGGGGCCTGCCGGCAAGTCCCCCGCAATACCCCCCTCCTAAATCCACGTAAGAAAGCTGTAAATCAAATTCCCGTTTCAGCCTGCACGCCATATCCGCAATCGCTTCAAATATCGCCACACTCCGGGACTTACTGCTGGAATGCAAATGCAGGCCTGCAATCCTCGCATTGGGAATACTGCGCACCCGCTCCACAACCTTGGCAAAAACACCGTTCTCATAGCCAAAGCCAAAACGCCCGCCGGCTTCTCCCATCGTAGTCTCCCCGGGGCAAAGCTTTTCCAGGTCAAAATTCACACGGATTCCCACCGGAAACACCCTCCCCGGGTGATCCCGACAGATTTCCTCCAGCCAAGTCAGTTCCCGCTGCCCGTCCATATTTACCATACCGCCCGCGAGCAGGCAACGGCAAAAAGATTCCCTCTCCTTGACCGGGCCGTTGTAAACCACTTCCCCGTCGTGAAAGCCCAGCCACAGGGCCAGCGCATATTCATCATCGGAAACCACCTCCGCCAAGACTCCCCTATCCTTCAAGTATGTGACCAGCCAGGGCAGGGAATTGGTTTTGAAGGAATAACCGATCCGGTAATTTTCCCAGGATTTTTGCAGGGAATCCGTCAGCATCGCAAAATCTTTTCCCAGCTGTTTCTCGTCAATCACAAAATAGGGGGTGCGTACTTTCCATTCGTCCATAGTTTCCCTCACCTTACCGCGCATAATATGACGCAATTTTGGAAACAGCGGTAATCACGTCTTCTACATCTCCATCGCTCATGCCGTAATACAGCGGCAGACTGATGATCTCTTCGTACAGCTTTTCCGCCTTGGGGCACAGCCCTTTTTCATATCCCAGCTTTTGGTAATATGGAAAATAATATACCGGAATGTAATGAACGTTACAGCACACATTTTCTGCATATAAGGCTTCAAAAAATTGTTTCCTGTCAATGCTGAGCCGTTCCGGGCGGATGCGCAGAATGTACAAGTGTCTGGTTGTATCCGATTCCGGAATCTCCTCCTGAACACAGACCTGTGCAATTTGGGAAAACGCCTCGTCATACCGGCGCACGATCTCTTTGCGGCGCTGCTTAAACCGTTCCAGCTTATTGAACTGGCTGCACAAAAGTCCTGCCTGTATATCCGTCATCCGGTAATTAAAGCCCAGTGCCAGCTGCTCATAATACCATGGGCCGTCCGCCTCCTTTTCCAGCCACGACCGGTCCCTGGTGATTCCGTGGGTACGAAGCAGACACAGTCTTTTGTAAAGCGCTTCGTTGTTGGTGGTTACTGCCCCGCCTTCCCCCCCTGTCACCGTTTTGACCGGATGAAAGCTAAAAGTGGTCATATCCGCTATGGATCCCGTAGGCTTTCCCTTATACCGGGTTCCGATGGAATGTGCGCCGTCGGTGATCAGCAAAAGCCCGTGCTCTTTGCATATATCCAATAGTGCATCCAGCTGCGCCGACTGCCCGGTGTAATCCACCGCTACCACCGCACGGGTGTGCGGCGTCACATGGGCGCGCACGCTTTCCGGGTCAATATTATAGGTTTTCTCGTTAATGTCCGCAAAAACAGGCCTTGCACCGCAATACAATGCGCAATTCGCCGAGGCGGCGAAGGTAATGGGCGTGGTAATGACCTCATCCCCCTCCCCGATGCCCGCCGCCAGACATGCCAAATGCAGGGCGGCTGTTCCGTTGCTGAGTGCTACCGCATATTTAGCCCCCGTAACCTCACAAAGCCTACGCTCCAACTCCTCAATTTTGGGACCACAGGTAAGCTCCGGGCTTTTTAAAACCGCAAGTACAGCCTCGTAATCCTCTTCATCCAAATACTGGTGTCCGTAAAATATCTGGGTATCCCTCACAGGCGTTCCACCCACAATCGCCGGCTTTTCCGTCATACTTCCTCCCCATGATCTCACTCGCCAAGACCGCTCTCAATTGCCCTCACCAATGCCTCCAGCGCCTCCTGCTCATCTTCCCCGTCACAGGCAAACTCAATCTCATCCCCACATTTCACGCATGCCCCCAGCACGCTCAAAACGCTTTTGGCATTCGCGGTATTATCCCTAAAAGAAAAAGTAATCAAAGATTTATACTGCATTGCTTCTTTGCACAGGATACCTGCCGGCCTTAAATGAAGCCCTGTCGGGTTCTTGATCACTACCTTTTGGCGTACCATGCTAATCCCTCCCAAATCCCTTTTATCCTCAAATCATCAGATTCTGTATCAGTTCCGCAAGCTTGCGGGCTTCTGCGTCAATTCTGGCCTTATCCTTTCCCTCAATCATTACACGAACCTTTGGCTCCGTACCGGAAGGCCGGATGAGCACGCGCCCTTCCCCTGCAAATTCTTTTTCCAGCTTTTCAATCGCTGCCGCAATATCCGGGTATTCCATAAAATGGTCTTTCCTGTGGTTCGGGACCTTTGCGTTGACCAACGCCTGCGGCATCACCGTCATCACCTTTGTCAGTTCGGACATGGGCTTGCCCGTCACTACCATGACCTCCAGCACATGCAGGGCGGACAAAAGCCCGTCCCCTGTCGTGTTTTCATCCAGGAAAATAATATGCCCGGACTGCTCCCCGCCAAGGCTCGCGCCGATTTCCCGCATACGTTCCAGCACGTAACGGTCTCCCACCTTGGTCTTCTCAATATGGATCTTTTCTTTCTCCCCAAACATAAAAAAGCCAAGGTTGCTCATGATGGTGGCCACAATGGTATTCTTCTTCAGTTTTCCCATATTGCGCATATGGGCGCCCACCACCGCCATAATCTGATCGCCATCCACCACGTTGCCGCGTTCATCCACTACCTGCAGCCGGTCCGCATCACCGTCAAAGGCAAGCCCCACATTCGCCTTCTCAAAAACCACCCTGGCCTGCAGTTCCCCCATATGGGTAGATCCGCAGTTGGAATTGATGTTTGTGCCGTCAGGCATATTGTGAATTGGCACCACTTCCGCGCCCAGCTGGCGGAGGGCTTCCACGGAAGTATAATGCGCCGCCCCCTCCGCGCAGTCCACTACGATTTTCATGCCGCTCAAATCCACAGGAACCGTCTGCACGGCATGATTAATGTATTCTTCCCTCGCATCCTTGCGGTTTTTGACCTTGCCGACACCGGAACCGGTGGGGAATTCCACCCCCTTCATCCCGCTCTGGATCAGTTCCTCAATCTCATCCTCCAATGCATCCGGCAATTTATAACCGTTACCGTCAAAAAACTTAATCCCGTTAAATTCCATCGGATTGTGGGAAGCCGAAATGACTACCCCTGCTTCTACCTTGTATTTCTGGGTCAGATAAGCGATCGCCGGGGTCGGAATCACACCCACATAAACCGCATTTGCCCCCACGCTGCAAATCCCGGCCATCAAAGCGTTTGCAAGCATATCCCCGGAAATTCTGGTGTCACATCCCACCATGATCGTAGGCTTATGTTTATTTTCCCTGGTCAGGACATACGCCCCCGCCTGCCCAAGCTGCATCGCCAACAGCGGCGTCAGTTCTTCGTTCGCAACCCCCCTGACACCATCCGTACCAAACATTCTCGCCATTCTAACATTCCTCCTACCTTTTATGTATCCCCGCATGGGTTCCCGCAGACGGCAGTTTTCGCTGTCTGCCATATGTAATGGCCAACGGTTAACGCAGACAGCTTCCGCTTACTCTTTCGCCCCTACTTGTGTCATACGGATCACTGCCCGCACCGCAGCCTCCTGCTGCACATTTTCCGGTATGATAAAATTCACCACAATTTCCTGTTCTCCCTCCACCAGATTTCCATCCGCATCCAAAATGGAGGAGACATTTACATGGGGCTGCAGGACGGCCTCCGTAACACCGGAGATATCACGCTGCAATCCACGTATCACTACTTTAAGGTTTTGCCCCTGCAGGATCTCCCCGTTCCACCCTTCCGGTACATTCAGTACCGGAATCGCACTCTCGGTCAGGGAGATAGTCCTTCGCCGGATGCCCTCTATCTCTGCAGTCAATGTCACGCTGCCGTTAAAATTCTCGTCTGCCAGATTCACACCGGATGGCAGATACTTCCGGATATCCACCGTCCTGACAACACTCTCCTCCGCTTCTGCAACATCCAATTCCGAAGCCGGAATATCAATCTGTGCAATCTCCTCCAGGATGCTCTCTTTGCCCGCCACCATCACGGACGAAGGCACACAGGACACGTTGCCCGTCAATACATATCCTTCCTTGGGAGTCCCTGTCACCTGATAAGAAATCGGTATGGATTTCGTTTTCAGAATCGGGACAGTCACCTTGACACTCTCAATATTCTTTTTGAGGTTGGCGTTATTCACCTCATTTCCCTCTTCATCCAAAAGCCGGATCTGTGTCTGCATATTGACATCGGAAGTGACCCCGTCCATAAAAATATCCACGACGGCACGTTTTACGGGGGCTACCGCCGATTCCGGACCGGATATGCTGATCGTGTTTGTATCCATGGATACCCTGCCTGTAACATAACCTTCCGGCAGCGTTCCTATGGATTCCACCTCTATGCGCAGCTGTTCCGACTTGCGTTCCTCAATTTCCAACAGCAGGCGTTCCTTGTCCGTACGTATGCTCTCCACATCGCTGTCAAAATAATTGAGCGTCACCTCTATGGGCACAGACTGGTTCTCGTCCACTTTGGATAAATCCGCCTTGGCAACAATATTTTCCTTACTAATATTCTGCACCACGGATTCCGGTGCGCTTATCGTGACGCGGATGGAATCCGTTCCCTCCAACACCCTATAGGTCTTATTCTGGGCAGTAATGCTTCCTGTATTCACCAGCAGTACCGGCACATTATAAAAACGCTGGTCCGTCACCGGATCATTGATATCCTTGGCAATCATCCATAAAACCGCAGAGAAAATGAGCGCCATTACTTTCAGCCCCAGATTACGTGTCAGTTTATCTTTCATTTTTTGACGACCGTCCTTTCCGACGCTTCTTTTCCTTTTCCTCCGGCGCTTTATTTTGTATAGAATGAAGTTTTTGTTCCAGTTCCTGCGCGCTCAGTCCCCGGGAAAGCGTACCGCCGTATGCAATACTGATTTTTCCGGTTTCCTCCGATACGATCACGGTCATGGAATCCGTCGCTTCGGAAATTCCCACGCCTGCACGATGCCGGGTTCCCAAATCCTTACTCAAAAGCATATTATCCGAAAGCGGAAGGTAACAGGTGGCGTAAGTCACCCTATCCCCCCGAATGATCACCGCCCCGTCGTGCAGCGGCGTATTATGCTCAAAAATATTAATCAACAGTTGGTTGGTCACAATGCCGTCCACACCGATTCCGGTTCTCTCGTATTCAGCCAGGGTGTCCTTTTGCTGCACTACAATCAGGGCGCCGGTTTTTACCTTTCCCATCTCCACGCACGCCCGCGTGATCTCCCGGATGGTTTTGTCCGAAAACAGCCCTTCCTCCTCCTGCTTACTTCCAAGGTCAAAAGGAAGCATATTGTAAATAAATTCCTTTTTCCCCAGCTGTTCCAATGCTTTGCGCAGTTCCGGCTGCAAAATTACGATCAGCCCGATTGCTGCCAACTGGAAAACGCTCTTGGCAATCCATACAATCGTACGCATCTTGAGAATCTGGGCAATCAGCAGGAAAATCATAATCAGGAACACGCCCTTTAGCAAAGACCACGCCCTGGTATTTTTGATAAAAACCATCACGTAATACACCATAACGGAAATGATGACAATTTCCAGTGCATCCATCATGCCAATATATTGAAACCGTGATAAATATCTGTCCGCAAATTCCGTAATCTGTTCCATGATTCACCAACCCGCTTATTTTCTCGTTTTTCCTTTCCCATGGCTGCGGCGGACATTCTGGTTCGCCCGCTGGGTCGTAATGCGCTTTACCCTCTTTTCGGGTGCTGCCACGGCCATCTTGGGTACCGCCTTTACATAATAATAATATTCATCATCCTCAAACTGTACCTTTTCCGTACGCGCATAGTCCAGCGTAAAATGGAAAAACTGTATCGCCAGCGCCATAAAAGCCGCTGCAATACTCCCCAAAATTACCGCCGCAATCGAAAAATTCGCGTCGTACATTAAATCCCCTACCAGCAAAATGACGATATCCACCAGCGTCCCTACCAATATGGCCACTGCTTGGGAATAGTGGATTTCCATCCGGCGCACCGCATAGACCAAAACCGCAGTCAGGGCAAACGCCACGGCGACAATAACCATCTCCCGGTTTCCGGTAACGCCATCGGTCACATCCTTAAACCTCTGCAGGATCGAATCCCCTTCCGCTGCGACATTCCCCGCAAAGGTCTGCGCGTTTCCCGTCATATAGGAAAGCACATAATAAACCACTACCCCGCACACCACCGGAACCGCCGCCGAAAGCGTTCCGAAAAGCCCCGCCACAATCGGAAGGATATACGGTATTTTCAGGAGGAACAGCAGGGGGGTTGCGAGAAGAAAAAGATAATTTCCCGGAGAAAATCTCAGATATACCACGCCGACGAACAAAAACACGATGAGCAGCACAACCGTACATTCCATGGAAAGCGCATAAATGTGCAGAAACAAAAATACCGCACACAAAAACACCGTCATTCCCGGCGGCATAAACGAACACAACAGCGCCGCCACCAGCGCGATAACCGGATTATCAATCTTATCCATGTATCCCAGACGACCATTTATGGTAAAAAACAGGATACATGCCAACACAAATTTTAATACGGGAACCAAAAACTCCTCATATTTTGCGTAAAAACCCTTCACATATTCCCTTAATACAAGTAAATTTGTCATATCCTTCCCTCTTTAGAATTCGTCCTCTTCCCCTGAATCGTCAAGGCAATTGAGATATTCCAATAAAACATTCAAATGTCTCCTTGCCTTCACATAACGCACCCAATATACCACGTAGGTAACTGCCAGGTAAACTGCAAGAGCCGCCAGATACCACACCAGAATTTTCTTGCCCACGGCAACCACATCCATGGAATAAATATTGGCCATAACCTCTTCAAAATTCAGGACAAGATACGCGCTAAACACTCCCAAAAAAGCGATGGTGACCACCAAAAAAGAGATTAGAAGCTGCATGCCTATATAATCTCCCCTGAAATAGCCGGATACCGCTTTGTCCTTCTTTCCCTCTTTTGCCTCGTAGGATGCCATCTTGGTCATCCTGATAACCTTCTCCTCTTTAACCATCCGTTCTCCATTCCGCAAATGCTTTCCTGCCCCAGGGAACTTTGCTGTTTCCCCCTATCCCATTCCGTTTCCGATGGAAAGCGCGGCAAAATATATTTTCTCGACACCGGCAAACCGACAGGTGCGCGCGATTTCATCGATTGTACTCCCCGTTGTATAAATATCGTCAATGATTACAATCGTCTTTAATTCTACATCATTTCGTCCTATTTTAAAAGCCTTTTTCAAATTATTTTGTCGTTCCTGCCCATCCAAAAGTTTCTGCGGCGCCGTATTTTTCCCCCGCACCAGCCAATCCGACAAAACCGGTATCCCAAGCCTTTCCCCAAGTCTGTCGGCCAAAAGCCCGGCCTGGTTATATCCCCGCTTTTTCATTCTCTTGGGATGCAGCGGCACCGGAATAAGCGCCTGCGGCTTCCATTCCAATATCTGCCTGCCCAAATGCCGTGCCAGTTCGTCGCCCAAAAACGCCGCATACTCCTGCCTGCCCCCATATTTAAACCGGTACACGCAATCCCTGACGCTGCCGTAACGGTACAGCGACACGCCCCGGTCATACGCATGTTTTTTATGCGAACAATCAAAACAATATTCCTGCCCCCCATCCGAAAGGGCCTTTCCACACTTTAGGCACACCGGCCCGCTCACATACTGCAGGACATTCCCACAGTCTGCGCAGACTAAGGCCCCTGCCGGTTTCACCGGCCTGTCGCACACCGGACATCTGCGCGGAAACAAATATTCTTTTATGCTAAGCAAACTTCTCCTTCCGTTTCCCTGATTCTCTCTGCAAGACTGGTATAGCGTTTCGTTTCCCTATTGTTGGCAACCATCTCCTGTACCACCTGCCTGCTGCCCAGAATCGTGACGCAATCCTTCGCCCGCGTCACACCCGTATATAAAAGATTGCGGCTAAACAGCATCTTAGGGCCTCCCAAAAGCGGCATAACCACCGCCGGATATTCGCTGCCCTGCGACTTATGGATGGTAATGGCATAAGCCAGTTCCACCTCTTCCATCTGGGCAACCCCATAGGTCACACGCCGCTGTTCGTCAAATTCCACCGACACCGTCTGGCTGTACTCGTTAATTTCCAAAATCCTGCCCATGTCCCCGTTAAAAATCCCTACGCCCCTGTCTACCGGTATCTGGTAGCGGCTCACAACCTCCCATTCCAATTGGTAATTGTTCTTGGTCTGCATGACCTTATCGCCCTCCCGGAACAAGGTCTCCCCAATCCGCAACTCCTTTTTTTCTTTTGCCGCAGGATTTAAACAGTTCTGCAAAATACCGTTCAAGGTCTCCACCCCTAAAAAGCCTTTACGCATGGGCGTCAGTACCTGAATATCATAAGGCTCGGCATGCACATAAGGCGGCAGCTTCTCCGTAATCAGCTGTACCATATGCTTATAAATGACCGGCACTTTATCCCGCTCCAGAAAGAAAAAGTCCCTGCTTTTGTTATCCAGCAGAATCTCCTCCCCCCTGTTGATGCGGTGGGCGTTTACTACAATATCGCTCTCCCCGGCCTGCCGGAATATCTTTTGCAGCCTGACCACGGGAAAGCTGCCGCTCTCAATCAAATCGTGCAAAACCTGTCCGGGGCCGACGCTGGGCAGCTGGTTTCCATCCCCCACCAAAATCAGTCTGGTTCCCGGACTCACTGCTTTTAGCAAAGACTGAAACAGAAAAATGTCCACCATGGACATCTCATCCACTATAATCACGTCCGCCTCCAGCGGGTTCTCCTCGTTTCGCTCAAAGCTTGCCCTTTTCCCCTCCTCCGGCACGGCCCCCGACAGTTCCAGCATCCGGTGGATGGTCTTGGCTTCATATCCGGTAGCCTCCGTCATACGCTTAGCCGCCCGTCCGGTAGGTGCTGCCAAAAACAAATCAAGCCCTTCCTCCACAAAATAGCGGATCATCATATTGATGGTGGTCGTTTTTCCCGTCCCGGGCCCCCCCGTCAAAATCAGGATGCTGTGCAAAACGGACTGCAACACTGCCTCCTTCTGCAGTTCATCCAGTTCCAGCCCTTCCCTCTCCTGCAAAGCCTCTATATCACGGAGCAGCTTTTCCTTCTGTCCCGGAAGCAGCTGCCCTGCAACCACCATTCCCATATTCAATTCATAAAGCATTCTGGCACAGGAAAGTTCCGCGTAATAGAACGCGGATGTATAGCAAAGGGTATCCTCCTTCCCATTCTTGACTACCAGTTTTTTGTCCATGGCAAGATTGGGCAACTGATCCTGTACCGCTTGCGCCGGCACTTCCAATAATTCTGCCGCACGGCGTACCAATATGCTTCCCGGAAGATACACATGCCCTTCCTGTGACGCCTGCAAAAGCGTATAGAGAATACCGCTGCGGATCCGGTAATCCGAATCTGTATGTATCCCAATTCTGGCCGCCAGTTCATCTGCCTTCTTAAAACCGATTCCCTCAATGTCATCTGCCAGCTGATACGGGTTTTCTTCCAAAATTCCGTACAAGCGGCTGCCATACGCCTTAAAGATTTTGACCGCCAGCGTATTGGAAATACCGAAACGCTGCAAATAAATCATTGCCTCCCGCATTTCCCTTTTGTCTTCCACCTGCGCAGCAATATCCATCGCTTTATGCTCGCTGATACCCTTGATTTCCGCAAGCCGTTCCGGCTCCCGCTCAATCACCTGAAACGTCTCTTTCCCGAAACGCTTCACGATGCGCGCCGCAAGCGCAGGCCCGATCCCCCTGATAGCGCCGGAGCCCAGATACCGTTCCATACCGGCCGCATCCTCCGGCGACGCAAATTTGTAGGAAGCTACTTTGAACTGACTGCCATACACGGCATGTGCGGTATACTCCCCTGCCAGTTCCAGCAATTCCCCCTCATCCAGGGAGGAAAAAGTCCCCACGCAGGTCACTTCCTCCTCTCCCTTGCATTCAAATACCGTGTAACCGTTCGCCTCATTCCGGTAAATAATATGGGAAACATACCCGTTGATCTGTTCCAACACTTCCTCCCCATAAGCCATGTATTCCAGCCGCAGTTACTTGACGGCTTCCATACGTCTTCCTTTTTGCCCGATACGCAAAGCGGGCCGCCCTCCGGCTGCCCGCTGCTCACTTGGCGGGCAGCCGGTTATTCACGGTATCCGCCCAGAAACTCCACATATTTTCCTGTTCCAATTGCCACCGCCGTCATAGGATCTTCTGCTGTCATTGTATTAATGCCGGTTCTGTCCGCGATCAGTTCTTCCAAACCGCGCAACAGGCTGCCGCCTCCTGTCAGGACAATCCCCCTGTCCGCAATATCCGCCGCCAGTTCCGGCGGTGTCTTTTCCAAAACCCCATGGATCGCTTCCACAATCTGCATGGTGGACTCTTTGAGGGCCTCTTCCGTCTCCGCCGAAGAAACAGAAATGGTTTTTGGAAGCCCTGTCACCAGATTCCTTCCCCGTACGTCCATGAAGTTGGGCTCCGGCCTTTTAAACGCAGAACCAATCTTGATCTTAATATCCTCCGCCGTGCGTTCCCCAATCAGCAGATTGTGCTTCTTACGCATGTAACGGACAATCGCCTCATCAAAATCATCCCCCGCAATCTTGATGGACGCGCTCACCACCGTGCCGCCCAGGGAAATCACCGCAATATCTGAGGTACCGCCTCCGATGTCCACAATCATATTGCCGCAGGGACGGGAAATATCGATTCCTGCACCGATTGCGGCCGCGATGGGCTCCTCAATGATCGAAACCTCCCGTGCACCGGCCTGATAAGTCGCATCCTCCACCGCTTTCTTCTCCACCTCGGTGACACCGCTTGGCACGCAAACCGCAATCCGGGGCTTCCGGAATGTCTTCCTCCCCAAAGCCTTCTGGATAAAATACTTCATCATCTTCTCGGTCACGGTATAGTCGGAAATTACGCCCTGCCGCAGTGGCCGAACCGCCACAATGTTGCCCGGCGTACGTCCCAGCATCAGTCTGGCATCCTCCCCGATGGCCTTGATTTTCTGGGTATCCCGGTCAAAAGCGACCACGGAGGGCTCCTTTAACACCACGCCTTTTCCCCTTATATAAACCAGAATACTGGCTGTTCCCAAGTCAATACCGATATCCGTATACTGCATGTCCTCTCTCCTTCCATCCGCATGTAAACACACCCCGCGTTCACATCATGCCCAATTTCACTCTATGTTAAACAGGGCATACTTCGCCCGTTCGCTGATAGTCCGCGTCCATTATATCGTAAAAAAAACCGGAATGGAAGAGAATTCATGAAATTTTAAAATTTTTTATAGTCCTTTCTTATCCAGCATCCTGCCGATATAATACCCTGTGTAGGATTGCGGGTTCTCCGCTACTTTTTCGGGTGTCCCCTGGGCGATCACAGTGCCGCCGCGCAGGCCGCCTTCCGGGCCGATGTCAATGATATAATCTGCCGTTTTGATCACATCAAGGTTATGCTCAATGACCACCACTGTATTGCCCCCCTCCGTAAGGCGGTGCAAAATCTCAATCAGCTTATGCACATCCGCAAAGTGCAGGCCCGTCGTAGGCTCATCCAAAATATAAATCGTTTTGCCGGTTCCCCGTCTGGACAGTTCCGTCGCCAGTTTGACGCGCTGCGCTTCGCCGCCGGACAATTCCGTGGAAGGCTGCCCCAGCTTTACATAGGAAAGCCCTACATCATAAAGCGTCTGGATTTTCCGCTGGATACTGGGCACATTCTCAAAGAACGTTACCGCCTCCTCCACCGTCATATCCAGTACGTCGAAAATATTCTTCCCCTTGTATTTTACATCCAGCGTCTCCCGGTTATAGCGTTTTCCGCCACAGACCTCGCAGGGCACATAAACGTCCGGCAAAAAGTGCATTTCGATCTTGATAATACCGTCGCCACCGCAGGCTTCACAGCGTCCGCCTTTTACGTTAAAGCTGAAGCGCCCTTTTTTATACCCCTTTGCCTTTGCGTCCGCCGTGGATGCGAACAGGTCGCGGATCATGTCAAAAACCCCTGTATAGGTCGCAGGATTGGAACGGGGCGTACGCCCGATGGGAGACTGGTCGATGGCAATCACCTTATCCAGCTGCTCAATGCCGTCAATTCCCGCATGTTTCCCCGGGATACACCTTGCGCGGTTTAAATCCCGGGCAAGGTGCTTATACAAAATCTCATTCACCAAAGAGGATTTGCCCGAACCCGAAACACCGGTGACACAGGTAAACACACCCACAGGAAATTTTACGTCGATATTCTTCAGGTTATTCTCCGCCGCTTTGCGGACCGTCAGCCAGCCTGCAGGTTTGCGCCTTTGCGCCGGCACCGGAATTTTTACCGCCCCGCTTAAATATTGCCCGGTCACGGAGCCCGGCGTATGCATGATATCCTCCACCGTACCACAGGCCACAATCTCCCCGCCATGGGAACCGGCGCCCGGCCCCACATCCACAATATAATCGGCAGCGCGCATCGTATCCTCGTCATGCTCCACCACAATCAGTGTATTTCCCAAATCCCGCAGGTTTTTCAGCGTGGCAAGCAGCTTATCGTTATCCCGCTGGTGCAGACCGATGCTGGGTTCGTCTAGGATATAACAAACCCCCACCAGGCCGGAGCCAATCTGGGTCGCCAACCGGATTCTCTGCGCCTCCCCCCCGGAAAGACTGCCCGTCGCCCTGGACAGGGAGAGGTAATCCAGGCCCACATCTATCAGAAACCCCACCCTGGCACGGATTTCCTTTAAAATCTGCCCGCCGATCAGTTCCTGCTGGCTGGTCAGTTCCAGATTGCGCAAAAAGTCGTGCAGTTCCCCGATAAACAGCGACGTAATCTCATAAATGTTTTTGCCGCATACGGTCACTGCCAGCGCTTCTTTTTTCAGCCGCTGTCCGCCGCAAAGCTTACAGGGCGTAATCCGCATGAAGGACTCATATTCCTGCTTCATCGTGTCGGAAGCCGTTTCCCGGTATCTGCGCTGCACACTCTTGATCAGCCCCTCAAAGGCAACCGGATACTCCCCTTTCCCGCGCTGTCCTTCATAGTAAACCATAACCTCCCGCCCGTTGGTACCGTAAAGCAGCATATCCTGAATTTTCTCCGGATATTCCTGAAACGGCGTGTCCAGGGAAAACTGATATTCCCTGCACAATGCCTGCAAAATGGCGTTGGAAAAAGAGCCTGGCTGGTGACAGTTCTGCCAGCCGATCACCGCGATCGCCCCTTCGTTGATGCTTAAGCGGCGGTCCGGAATCATCAGTTCCGGCGCAAACTCCATTTTATAGCCCAACCCAAAGCAGTCGGGGCAGGCTCCGAACGGATTGTTAAAGGAAAAACTCCTGGGTTCGATCTCATCCACGCTGATACCGCAGTCGGGACAGGAAAAGCTCTGGCTAAACGTCAGCATCTCCGCCTCCTGCCCCACCTGTTCCACAAACAAAAGTCCCTCGGAGAGATTCAGCACATTCTCGATGGAGTCTGTCAGACGCCTCTCAATGCCAGGCTTTACCACCAGACGGTCTACCACAATCTCTATGGAATGCTTGAGATTTTTGTCCAATTTGATCTCTTCGGACAGTTCATAGAGACTGCCATCAATGCGGACCCGTACATAACCGCTCCTTGCCGCCCGTTCCAATACCTTCTCATGCCGGCCTTTCCTGCCCCTGACCACCGGTGCAAGCAGTTGGATTCTCGCCCCCTCCGGCAGCGCCATAATTTGATCCACCATCTGATCCACACTCTGCTTTTTGATCTCCCTGCCGCAGGACGGGCAATGCGGAATACCGATCCTGGCATACAAAAGCCGGAAATAGTCATAAATCTCCGTAACGGTTCCTACCGTGGAGCGAGGATTGCGGTTGGTAGACTTTTGGTCGATGGAAATCGCCGGGGAAAGCCCCTCAATTTTCTCCACATCGGGCTTCTCCATCTGTCCCAAAAACTGCCGGGCATAGGAGGACAAAGATTCCATATAACGCCGCTGCCCCTCTGCATAAATGGTGTCGAAAGCCAGTGAGGACTTTCCGGAACCGGAAAGTCCGGTAAAGACCACCAGCGCATCCCTCGGAATGTCCACATCCACATTTTTCAAATTATGTTCGTTCGCCCCCCGGATTATGATGCTGTTCTTGCGGGAAAGCATTTTTTTCGCCTGCTGCTCCATGTCACCTGTTCTCCTGTCTTTATTTTTCTGCATTGTCAACCTACATCCTGCCCCATAAAAAGCGTAATTAATCCTTATCCATATCCTGTAGGGTTTTTTTCAATTCCACCATCCGGTCACGCAGCTGTGCCGCCGTCTCGAAGTCCAAATCTGCCGCCGCCTTTTTCATCTTCTTCTGTACATCTGCGATCAGCTTTTCCAGTTCCTGCCTGTCCATGGATTCCGGATCCTTCTCGAACTTCACTTCCTCCGGCGCCACTTCCCTGGTAATACTGATCAGGTCACGCACCGCCTTTTTGATGGACTGTGGTGTAATATTGTTTTCTTCATTATATTGCTGCTGTATCC
>CARDPF010000027.1 GCA_948960675.1 uncultured Eisenbergiella sp. | reverse complement strand
GAAGCTGTCGAGGGTTTCTAACGTAATGAAAACAGAGATAAAAAAAGATAAATCATTGATTATATTGAAAATCAATGATTTACCGTTGCTTCCATGAAGAGCGACAGACGGGGCTCGAACCCGCGACCTCCACCTTGGCAAGGTGGCGTACTACCAACTGTACTACTGTCGCATTTGTGATGTCGAACAGTTTTTTGACTTCCCTGACGACGAAACTTATCATAGCATACTCTCATTCATTTTGCAAGCCCTTTTTAAAAAATTTTTAGACAAAACAGTTTGGGGCATGTTATACTGTTTAAAAAGGGGATTGGGGAATGGTGCAGGCTTGTCTGGACGGTTCCCTTTTGGAAACTTTGGGTTATCCGCCTTCCGAAAGGTGACGGCGGTGCAGGGGGATGGGAGTTGTCGTGGAGAAAGCGTACAAACTGGAATTTGGAAGGGCACAGGACGGGGAATTGTTTGTGACCTGCTGCGGCTGCTCGCAGACGGAGCCGCTGCACTGTTTTGGCCCGGCGCTAAAGCCGCATTATCTGATTCATTATGTGCTCAGCGGGAGGGGGCTGTTTTGCGTGGGGGAGAAAGAGTATCAGCTGGAGGCAGGATACGGCTTTCTGATAGAGCCGGGACAGCTTGCTTTTTACCAGTCGGACAAAAAGGAGCCATGGACATACATCTGGGTCGGTTTTTCGGGAAGCCGGGCAGGGGAGTATGTGGGCGGCATGGGGATTTCTGCCCGCCATCCGGTTTTTCACTCGGACAGTTCGGACGAGCTGTACCGCATTGTGCGCGATATGATGGAGCATAATACGTTCGGGGCGGCCAACGAACTGCGCAGGAACGGGCTGCTGCAGGTCTTTTTGTCTGTGGTTTCGCAGGGCGCCCCGGTGACGGGGCAGAACGGGGAGGATAAGGCCAACCAATATGTGCGCAGGGCGGTGGAATTTATACAGCGCAACTATTACAACCCTATCAAAATTACGGATGTGGCAGATTATGTCTGTATTAACCGGAGTTATTTATACACGTTGTTTGAAAAGTCTGTGGGTATGTCGCCGCAGCAGTTTTTGGCCACATACCGGCTGACCAAGGCGGCGGAGATGCTGATGCTTCCGGATTTGCCGGTGGAGAGCATTGCCCTGTCCTGCGGTTATCAGGATCCCCTGACTTTTTCCAAGGCATTTAAGCAGATGAAGGGGGTATCCCCCTCAGTTTACAAAAAGCAAATGCAGCAGGACGAGAACCGGGTCAACCGGGAGCATTTAAGGCAGGTGGAGGATTTTATCGCGAAGCTGGGGCGTTTGGAAATCGGTGGGGAGCCGTAGGACAGCGCCTTCGTTCCTATGCACGGCCCTTCCACTGCCAAGGGAAGGCATATAACATTTTGACAGGTACATATAACATCCCCCCCTTTTCCGGCCCCGGGGTTTATGGCAGGATAGGGATAGAAGGGCGGCTGGAACAGCGGCTTTGAAGTGAGAAGGAAAGAAGTGAATAATGCAACGTTAAACTCGTTATGAAAAACGGTAAGGAGGAGAAGGTATGCGGGAACAGTTGTTGCAGAAATTTGGGGAAATTTTTGGGGATACCGACGGGGCGAAGGTTTACTTTGCACCGGGACGGGTGAATCTGATCGGTGAACATACCGATTATAACGGGGGGCATGTATTCCCCTGTGCGCTGACCATCGGAACCTATGGGGTGGCAAGAAAGCGTCAGGACAGAAAGCTCCGTTTTTATTCGGTGAATTTTGAACGTTTGGGCGTCATCGAATCCGATCTGGACAGCTTAAAGCCGGAGAAGGAGGCCGGGTGGACTAATTATCCCAAGGGTGTATTGTGGGCCTTTGGGGAGAAGGGCATGCAGGTGACCAACGGGATGGATTTGCTGCTGTTCGGCAACATTCCCAACGGTTCGGGACTTTCCTCTTCCGCGTCGGTGGAAGTGCTGACGGGGTCGATCCTTAGGGATATGTACGGGTTTTCGGTGGATAACCAGCAGCTGGCGCTGATCGGCCAATATTCCGAGAACCGGTTTAACGGGGTCAACTGCGGAATCATGGATCAGTTTGCCTGCGCCATGGGCAGGGCGGACAACGCGATCTTTTTGGATACGGCCACCATGGTGTTTGAGTATGCGCCCATTCATTTGGAGGGGGCGAAGCTGGTGATTTCCTGCAGCAACAAAAAGCGGGGACTTGGCGATTCCAAGTACAACGAGAGAAGGAGCGAGTGTGAGACGGCGCTTGCGGAATTACAGAAGGTCGTGGATATCCGGACATTGGGAGATCTGGATGAGGAGCGGTTTGAGGAGTATAAGGATGCCATCAAGGATGCGGTGCGCGTCCGGCGTGCACGCCATGCGGTTTATGAAAACCAGCGCACCGTCAAGGCGGTGGCGGCTTTGAAAGCCAATGACATTGCAGAATTCGGCAGGCTGATGAACGCTTCCCACGTTTCCCTGCGCGACGATTACGAGGTGACGGGGATAGAGTTGGACACCCTTGTGGAACAAGCCTGGAAGGTGGAGGGCGTTATCGGTTCCAGAATGACCGGGGCGGGCTTTGGCGGCTGCACCGTGAGCATTGTAAAGGACAGCGCCATTGAAGCGTTTCAGGAGCAGGTCGGTAAGGCGTATCTGGAAAAAATCGGTTATGCGGCGGATTTTTATGTCGTGGAAATCGGCGACGGCCCGGTAATCCTGTAATACGTAAAAGGCGGAAAGGATGGGAGAAAGCATGATTCAGGAATGCATTCGCGATTTGGTACAATATGGACTTGCCACGGGGCTTGTGAAGCCGGAGGATGAGGTTTATACCGTCAACCGGCTGCTGGAACTTTTTTCCCTGGAAGAATATGGGTTTCCCTTCGGGGAGGGCGCAAAAGAGGACGAGCAGAAATGGGTGGAAAGCTTGCCCAAAATCCTGGGGGAAATGCTGGATTATGCGTCGGAGAACGGCATTTTAAAAGAAGACGGTATTGTGTACCGGGATCTTTTTGACACAAAGATTATGGGGTGCCTGGTGGGACGTCCCAGTGAGGTTATAAAAACCTTCTGGCAGGAATATGAAAAATCCCCCGAGGCGGCGACGGAGTATTTTTATAAGTTCAGCAGGGATACGGATTATATCCGCCGGTACCGTGTCTGTAAGGATGAAAAATGGGTGGCTCCCACCAAGTATGGGGATTTGGATATCACCATCAATCTTTCCAAGCCGGAGAAGGACCCGAAGGCCATTGCGGCGGCGAAATTGGCCAGACAGGGCGGATATCCCAAATGCCTGCTTTGCGTGGAGAATGAGGGCTATGCAGGCCGGATAAACCATCCTGCCAGACAGAACCACCGCATCATTCCCATTACCGTAAACAACAGCAGGTGGGGGTTCCAGTATTCCCCATACGTATATTATAACGAGCACTGTATCGTGTTCAATGCGCAGCATACGCCCATGAAGATTGAGCATGATACCTTTGTGAAGCTGTTCGATTTCATCAAACAGTTTCCCCATTACATTTTGGGATCCAATGCGGATCTTCCCATTGTGGGCGGCTCCATTTTGAGCCATGACCATTTTCAGGGGGGGCATTATGAGTTCCCGATGGCAAAAGCCAAAGTGGAACGGACGTTTACCGTCAAAGGCTTTGCGGATGTAGGGGCAGGCATTGTCAATTGGCCCATGTCGGTGATCCGGATTTGGGGAAAGGATATTGCAAGGCTGATTGCACTGGCCGATGTGATTTTGGATGCATGGAGGGGATACAGTGATGAAGCATCCTTTATCTTTGCCAAAACCGACGGGGAGCCGCACAATACCATCACGCCGATTGCCAGAAAGCGCGGGGAAAACTATGAACTGGATTTGGTGCTGCGCAATAACATCACGACGCAGGAGCATCCGCTGGGTGTGTTCCATCCCCATGCAAAGCTGCATCACATTAAGAAGGAGAACATCGGACTGATTGAAGTGATGGGACTTGCGGTGCTGCCCGCCCGGTTAAAGGCAGAGATGGCGGCACTGGAGGCAGCGATTCTCTCCGGGGCGGATATCCGGGCGGATGAAGCCCTGGCCAAGCATGCGGACTGGGTGGAGGCGTTTTTGCCCTCCTACCAAGGGGTCAATGCCGAAAATATCCATGGTATCATCCAAAAAGAGATCGGCCTTGTGTTTATGGAAGTGCTGGAGGATGCGGGCGTTTATAAGCGGGATGAGGCCGGACAGGCCGGGTTTGACCGCTTTGTGGAAAGCCTGAACCGGTAAGGGGGATTGGGCGGTGTGTCCGCAGGCGGGACCGGGAGAACCCTGCGGCAGTCCGGATCCCTTACAGGGCAGCCAGTTCCTCACCATGTTTACATGCGATTCGGGGCGGTATTGCGAGTTTTGCTACGCAAAAACCGCCCCTCACTCCTGCGTCATGTTCTCACAAAATGCGCAGTTTATGCGCATTCCTGACCCATGAAAAGTAACGAAAATTCCAATGTTTGGAGGATCGCGATGAAATTTTTACTGGTAGCACTGAACGCCAAATATATTCATTCCAATCCGGCGATCCACAGCCTTCGCGCGTATGCCGTGGCGCAGGAGGAAGGAGCGGCGGAGGAGATAGAACTGGCAGAATATACGATTAACCAGCCGGTTTTGGATATTTTAGCGGATATTTACGTAAGGAAACCGGATGTGGCAGCGTTTTCCTGTTATATTTGGAACCGGGAGGAAATGCGGACGCTGACCTTAATGCTGGCAAAGGTGATGCCCAAAGTCCCGATCTGGCTGGGAGGGCCGGAGGTTTCCTATGATGCGGAGGCGGTTTTGGAAAAGTGGCCGTATCTGTCAGGGGTAATGGCAGGGGAAGGGGAGGAAACCTTTTACCGGCTTTTTTGTTTTTACAGGGGGCGTGCAAAAGAATGCCTTGGGGATATTGCAGGTCTGGTATTCCGGGATCCGGATACGGGCAAAATCATTGCGACAAAGCGGCGGGAGGCGGTAGATATCAGCGGACTGCCTTTTTTCTATGGGGATTTGTCGGCGTTTCAAAACCGGATTGTCTATTATGAGTCCGGCAGGGGCTGCCCGTTTTGCTGCAGCTATTGTCTTTCCTCTTTGGATCGGCAGGTGCGGCTTAGGGACAGGGAACTGGTAAAGAAAGAACTGCAGTTTTTTCTGGATGAAAAGGTAGCGCAGGTAAAATTCATAGACAGGACATTTAACTGGAACCACGCCCATGCGCAGGAGATCTGGAAGTATATTGGAGAGCATGACAACGGTGTGACCAATTTTCATTTTGAAATTGCCGCAGACCTGCTGCTGGAGGAGGAGCTTACGCTTTTGTCCAAAATGCGTCCGGGGGCGGTGCAGCTGGAAATCGGCGTACAGTCCGCCAATCCGGATACGCTGCGGGAAATACGGCGCGCAACGGATATGGAAAAGCTGCGCAGCAACATAGGCTACATCCGTGCGGGACAAAATATCCACGTGCACCTGGATTTGATTGCGGGACTGCCCTGTGAAGATTTGGGGAGTTTTGGGCAGTCCTTTGACTGGGTATATGCCCTGGGGCCGCAGCAGCTGCAGCTGGGCTTTTTAAAGGTGCTCAAAGGATCGCCCATGGAGAGGGCGGCCAAGGATTACGGGATCGTATATGCGGATTGTCCGCCTTACGAAGTGTTGTCCACCCGGTGGCTTTCTTACGGGGATTTGATTGTGCTAAAACGTGTGGAAAAAATGGTGGAGCTGTACTATAACAGCTGTCAGTTTTCCCACATCCTGCCGGTGTTGGAGAGCCGGTTTGCAGGCCCCTTTGCCATGTTTCGGGCTTTGGCGGATTATTATGGGGAAAACGGGTATTTTACGGATCAGCCCTCCCGGGTATGGCGGTATCAGGTGCTTTTGGAATTTGCCATAAAGACGGACGGGGAGAGGGAAGCGCTGTACCGGGAACTGCTCGTTTATGACCTGTATTTGCGGGAAAATGCAAAGAGCAGGCCCGCTTTTGCAAGAGGGAGGACGGCGTGGAAGGAGAGGATCGGGGATTTTTACAAAAAGGAGGAGGCCGAAAGAAGGTATCTCCCCGGGTATAAAGAATATCAGGCCAGACAGCTTAGGCACATGACCCATGTGGAAATTTTTGCGTGGCCGGTGCAAAAGCCTGCGGCGGAGGTTTTACGGGCCTTTGCGCGGGAACCTTTTGCACAGCCCAAAAGGGCGGTTTTGTTTGACTATTCGGTGCGCGACCCGCTGACGGCAAATGCGCGGACGGTGGAAATTGAACTGTAAAAAAAGAGAGGGGAAAAAGAATGCCGGAAGCGGTCATGGATTATGTGTGTGTGGATCTGGAAACCACGGGGCTGCGTCCCAAGCTGGATAAAATCATAGAGATTGGCGCGGTGCGGGTCAAAAACGGGGAGATTGAGGATACCTTTGGGACATTTGTGTATCCGGGGCGGGCCGTTCCGGAGCAAGTGACCATGCTGACGGGAATTACCGGGGAGCAGCTTACAGACGCTCCTGTTATTGCCGGGATTTTGCCCGGCTTTTTGGAGTTTGTAGGACAGCTGCCGCTTGTGGGACACCGGATTTTGTTTGATTACTCCTTTTTGAAGCGGGCTTTTGTGAATGAGAAGATTCCTTTTGAGAGAAACGGGATTGATACCCTGAAGCTGGCGCGGAAATTTCTGCCGCAGCTGGAAAGCAAAAGGCTGGCCGATGTATGTGCACATTACGGGATTGCGATACGGGCCCACCGGGCCCAAGAGGATGCCAGGGCGTCCCATTTCCTTTACCAAAGGCTTTGCCGGGATTTTTTTGAGGGGAATGAAAAAGAGTTTGCGGCCGTCCCCCTGCTTTATAAGGCGAAGCGGGAGGGACCGGTCACAAAAGCCCAAAGGCAGAGGCTGGCCCGTCTGTGTGAACAGTACGGGGTGCGCTTGGAGCAGGATCCGGATATGTTGACGAAAAATGAAGCAAGTCGTCTGATTGATCATATTCTTGCGGCATTTGGAAGCTTGCAAAACCCGGGGAAGTGAATTATAATAAAGCAGGACGATTTTTGAACAAGTTTAAGAGACTAAGAAAAGAAAGAACCGGGAAAGGGAAAAGAATGTTTAACTGGCATAGCAGAAAGACACAGAAGATTATTTCATCCATTATCATTGCCATTCTTGTACTGGCGATGGTGGCGCCTGCGGCGTTGTCATTTTTATATTGAGGGAACCGGTAAATTGGATGTCCGCCAAAGCGGGCAGGAGGGATGCGCATGGGAAGGTGGAAAAATTTGCTGGCGGCGGTATTGGCGGCCGGATTTTTAGTATTTGGTTTCGGGCAGCAGGCGTATGCGGCGCCGGATGACAGGATTGAGCAGGGCGTGACGGCCGGGGAGATTGATTTGGCCGGGATGACGCAGGAGGAGGCGTCGCAGGCCATTCAGGAGTATGTGGATGCCCTGGGGCAAAAACAGGTGCAGCTGACGTCCCGGGAAGGCCAAAGTGTCAGCGTGGCCGCCTCCGAATTGGGGATTTCATGGGCCAATCCCCGGATTGCAGCGGAAGCTGCAGCGTTGGGCAAAAAAGGAAATATTGTGGTGCGTTATAAAATGCTGGAGGATTTGAAGCATAAGGGCTATCATTTTGATATCCAGCTGGAGTTTGACAAAGAGGCCATCCGGCGCGTGGTGGAGGAAGAGTGCAGCCAGTTTAACGTGGAGGCTGTGGACGCGCATCTGCGGCGGGTGGACGGCAACTTTGAAGTGGAGGAAGGGCAGACCGGGTATCTGGTGGATACGGAAGCCTCCGTTTCCGATATCTATACGTACCTGACGCAGGAGTGGGAAGGAGGGGACGGCAGCGTTGCGCTGGTGATTGCCGTGGATGAGCCCAAAGGTAAGGCGGAAGAACTTTTACAAGTCAAGGATGTACTGGGAAGCTTTACCACCAGTTATGCGTCCTCGGGGGGCGACAGAAGCGGTAATGTGAGTAACGGCTGCAGCAAAATTGACGGAACCACACTATACCCAGGGGATGTTTTTTCCACTTACGACGCGGTGAAGCCGTTTTCCAAGGAAAACGGGTATTATATGGCGGGTTCCTACATAAACGGGCAGGTGGTGGACAGTATCGGCGGCGGGATCTGTCAGGTTTCCACGACCCTGTATAACGCGGTGCTGGGCGCGGAATTGGAGGTGACGGAACGGTATAACCATTCCATGATTGTCAACTATGTGGATCCTTCCGCGGACGCGGCGATTGCGGAATCTGCAGGAAAAGATTTCAAGTTTGTAAACAATACGGAATACCCCATTTATATAGAGGGATATACGCAGGATAAAAAAATCACCTTTACGATTTACGGGGTGGAAACCAGGGACGCAGACCGCACCGTGGTTTACGAGAGCAAGGTTTTGGAAAAGATTGTGCCTGAAAAGGATACGATTGTGGCGGACGCATCCCAGCCGGTGGGCTTTCTGCACACCAGCGCGGCGCATATCGGGTACCGTGCGGAACTGTGGAAGGTGGTAACGCAAAACGGTGTGGAGGTCAGCAGGGAGAAGGTCAACAGCAGCAGCTATAAGATGAGCCCCAGAACGGTGACGGTGGGAACGGCCACATCCGATCCCCATTTCGGGGAACAGATTCAGGCGGCCATTGCCACCAACGATACCGGGATCATCAAAAATACCATTGCGAACATCAAAGCGGCACAGGAAGCGGCGGCATTGACACCGGAGCAGCTGGCGGCAATCGCGGCGGCACAGGCGGCTGCGGCGCAGGCAGCGGCGGATGCGGAAGCCGGGAACTGATAAACAGGCTGGGTAGGAGTTGGTGGGAACCTATGAGATACGGTAATGTGACCGGGGATGTCTATGACCGTTGTGTGCATAAAAAATTGAATGGCAGAAGAAAAGGAGTGGAAAGCGGCGCAGGGTATGGGGAGGACTGCGCCGTGTTTTCGCTGGAGCACGCGCCCCTGTGCGTGGCGGCTGCACAGTCCCAGGCAGTCTATGAGGGGGAAGACTGCGGGGGCTATGCGGTATGCGCAGCTGTCAATCAGGCGGCGGCATTTGGCGCATCGCCCGTGGCGGGAGTATTGCTGCGGGTTTTGCTGCCTGCAGGCTGTGGGGAAGACATTTTTAGAAGGATTATGGCAGATGCACAGATGGCGGCTTCGGAGTGCGGTACGGTGCTTGCCGACGTGAAGGCTTCCGTCACGTCGGCGGTAAACCGGCCTGTCCTGACGGCATCCGCGCTGGGAAATGTCCGGCGCACGCCGGGAAGGGAAGAGAGGCCCAAAGAGGGCGCGCAAATTGTGATGACGAAGTGGGCAGGGCTGGAGGGAAGCGCAATGCTTGCGGCCCGGCACAGAAAGCGTCTGTTGGAGCGGTATCCGGCCTTTTTGCTGGATGAGGCCGCCGGCTTTGGGCGCAGCCTGTCTGTCGTTGCGGATGCCACAGCCGTCTGGAAGGCCGGCACGAATATGCTGTGTGCGGCGGCGGAGGGCGGTATTTTCCGGGCCATTTGGACGCTTGCCTGGCGGGCCGGGATCGGGGTTGAGGTTGCATGGAAGAAAATTCCCATCCGGCAGGAGACGGTGGAGATCTGTAACTGCCTGAATATCAACCCGTATGAACTGGCGGCCAACGGCAGCCTTTTGTGCATAACGGAGCATGGGGAAACGCTTTTGCGGGAATTGGGCCGGGAAAAAATTCACGCGGCCGTCATCGGTGTTGTCACAAAGGGACAGGACCGGGTGATCGTCAACGGGGATGACCGGCGTTTTTTGGAGCCTGCCAAGCCCGATGCGCTTTATCAGGCAGGGGAATGAAGGGGGAACAATCATGCTGCACATTGTTTTGCATCAGCCGGAGATTCCACAGAATACGGGAAATATCGGGAGAACCTGCGTCGCCACGGGAGCCGTGCTGCACCTGATTGAGCCGCTGGGGTTTTCCATCGGCGAAAAGCAGCTCAAACGGGCGGGCATGGACTATTGGGAATACCTGGATGTGCGCCGGTATGTGAATTTTGCAGAATTTTTGGAAAAAAATCCGGTTCTTTCGGCGGCCGGGGGGACGGCAAAGCTTTGGATGGCCACAACGAAAGCAAGGAAAGTATACAGTGATGTATGCTATGGGCCGGATGACTATATTATGTTCGGGAAGGAAAGTGCAGGCATTCCGGAGGAAATTCTGGTGGAATATGAGGAGACCTGCATCCGGATCCCCATGCGTGGGCAAATCCGTTCCCTGAACCTGTCCAATTCCGTGGCAGTGGTATTGTATGAGGGGCTTAGGCAAAATGGGTTTGACGGATTGGAAGGGGAGGGACGGCTGCACCGGCTGCAGTGGAAAGAAAGATAAGTTTAAACGTAACAGTTCAGCCTTCGGCTGAACTGTTACGTTTATTCCGCATCTTCATCCGCCACCGGCAGGGAAAAGATAAATTCGCTTCCTACCCCTTCGGTACTGATGACATTGATATTTTCATTGTGTGCCTGAATAATTTCCTTGGTGATGGAGAGCCCCAGACCGGTGCCTTTTTTATCCTTGCCCCGGGACAGATCCGTTTTGTAGAAACGGTCGAAAATGAGTTTCAGGCTATCCTTGGGAATTCCGATGCCGTGGTCTTTCACGGATATGAATATTTTTCCGTGCTTTTCGGTGGTTTCAATCCGGATGGAAGAATCGGCATGGGAAAACTTGATGGCATTGTCGAGCAGGTTGTAAAGAACCTGCTCGATTTTGGTTTTATCGGCAAGCACGGGCATGCGGTCTCCTGTGAGAACCAGGTCAAGGCCGATGTGCTTAGGACGGCAGGTGCCCTCGAAGGAAGCTGCCGTGGAACGGATAATTTGGTTGATGTCAAATACCGTTTTTTCCAATACCACACCTTTCATGTTCAGGTTGTTTAAGGTTAAAAGGCTGTTGGTCAGTTTAATCAGCCGGTCGGTTTCGTTTAGCAGGATATCCAGATATTTGCCGTATAGTTTTGGGGGGATGGTGCCGTCCTGCATGGCCTCCAGATAGCCCTTGACGGAAGTCAGGGGGGAGCGGAAATCATGGGATACGTTGGCGATGAACTTTTTCTGGTTATCCTCCCCCCGGGCAAGTTCGCTGGCCATGTAGGAGAGGGAAGCGGCAAGGTAGCCGATTTCGTCCTCGCTGTCCACCTGAAACTCATAATGCAGGTTGCCGGAGGCATACTGCTCCGTGGCAACCGTGATTTTGCGCAAAGGGATATAAACCATTTCCGTAAAGAAAATCAGAATGGTCAAAGAGAGCAGGAAAAAGATTACCAGCATAATATAAGAAATATTTAAAAGGCTCTCGCTGGAGGAGCGGATGGAGGACATGGCCACATGTAAGACTACGTATCCGCGCACCTTGTAGTTGGAAGTAATGGGAGCGAAAACGCTGAGCATATCTTCGGAGAAGGAATCGAAAAAGTGTCCCACTGTATAAAACGAACCGGATGTCACAGTGGGATCGAAATTTTCCACGACCGTTTCGTGTTCCACGTCCAGCGGGGCGTTTGTGGTCATGATCATGCGCCCGGAGGGATTGATAATCCAGATTTCTGCGGAAAGGTAGGTGCTTAGGGCATCCAGCTGGGGTTTTACAGTCTCCAGGGAGATCTCGTTGTCATACAGGTCGGCCGCATAGGTGTTGGCGATCAGGGTGGCTTCCTTATAGAGCGCGTCCGCCCGTTCCCGCTTTAGGTGCTCCAGCGTCATGCTGGATACGAAGGTGGCGACCACCAAAAAGCCGAAGCACCCGAAAATCAGATACCCCAGCAGAAATTTCAGATAAAGGGTTTTGCGCATAGGACTCTCCTGCCGTATATGGTTTTTTAACTTACCGCACTTCAAATTTGTAGCCCACGCCCCAGATGGTGGAAATTTTCCAGTTGGCGTGGTCTTTTATTTTTTCGCGGAGCCTTTTGATGTGGACATCCACGGTCCGGGTATCGCCGATGTATTCATAGCCCCAGATTTGATCCAAAAGCTGCTCCCGGGAAAAGACGTGGTTGGGGGAAGACGCGAGGAAATAGAGCAGTTCCAACTCCTTTGGCGGCATTTCCACGGTTTTTCCTTTATAGGTTACGGAATAATTGGTCTTATTGACCGTAAGATCCTCATATTCCACACATTCCGTGGCGGGGGGCGCAGGGGCGGCGGCGGCCGGTTTGTAACGGCGTAGCACGGCCTTGACCCGGGCGACCAGTTCCTTGGAGTCGAAGGGCTTTTCGATGTAGTCGTCGGCGCCCAGTTCCAAGCCAAGGACCTTATCGAAAATTTCCCCTTTTGCGGAAAGCATGATAATCGGGACATTGGAGCGGCCACGCACTTCCCGGCATACCTGATAGCCGTCGATGCCCGGGAGCATCAAATCCAGTAAAATCAGGTTTGGGGAGAAGGTGTTGACCGCGTGCAGGGCGGATTCCCCGTCTCCCACAATCATCGTGTCAAAGCATTCTTTTGTCAGATAGAGTGAGATCAATTCCGCAATGTTAGCGTCGTCGTCCACAATCAGTATTTTTTGTTTACCAGGCATTGGATTCCCTCCTTGGTCGTGGGGTTACTCTTTGAATACGACAATCGTCACGCCGGCATCGCCTTCGCCGTATTCGCCGAGACGGTAGGATTTGACGTATCTAATCCGTTTTAAGTGTTGGTGGACGGCCTGCCGCAGGGCCCCGGTTCCCTTGCCGTGTACGACGCGGACGTTGGAAAGGTGGGCCAGATAGGCGTCGTCCAAATATTTGTCCAAAAGGGAGAGCGCCTCATCCACTGTCTTTCCCAAAAGGTTGATTTCGGGGGAGACGGAAAGGGATTTGGAGATTTTGATTTTGCCGCTTCCGGTGCGCTTCATGGCAGGACCGGTAAAGGAATCCTCGTCAATTTTAACCAGATCCTTAATGTTTACGGAGGAACGCAGGATGCCGCATTGCACGAAAAGGTTGCCCTTGGCGTCGGGAAGGGTGCTGACGGTACCTTTGAGCCCCATGGAAAGAACCCGTACCGCGTCGCCTTTTTTGAGCTGCCCGGGTTTGAGGGCGGCTTTGGCAGGTTCCTTCTTGGCCACGGAGAGCTTGGCATTCTTTTCATCAATCCTGCCCCGCAGCTGTTCCCGGGTTTTTTCCAGATCCTTCATGGAAGCCCCGGGGCCGGCCTTTTGGAAGACACGGATGGTTTCGTCCGCCACGTCTTTGGCCTCTTTGAGGATATCCCGCGCTTTTTCGTTAGCCTCCCGCAGGATGCGGTCGCGGGACTGGTCAATTTTGTCGTTTTTGGCCTGCAGCTGCTTTTTTAAAGCTTCCACTTCTTTTTTGTAGGCTTCGATCTCCAGACGTTCCTTTTCAATGGTAACACGGCTGGCTTCCAGATCGGAAATGACATCCTCAAAATTGATGTCCTGTTCCGTGATTTGTTCTTTGGCAGCCTCTATGATTTCGCCAGACAGCCCTAGCTTTTGGGAAATTGCAAAAGCGTTGCTTTTGCCAGGGATGCCAAGGAGCAGACGGTAGGTGGGGCGCAGCGTTTCCACGTCAAATTCACAGCAGGCGTTTTCCACAAAACCGGTGGAAAGGGCATATATTTTCAATTCGCTGTAGTGGGTGGTAGCCATGGTACGGATACCCCTGTCATGCAGGAAATTCAAAATGGCAATTGCCAGGGCGGCACCTTCGGTGGGATCCGTGCCCGCGCCCAGTTCGTCGAAGAGACAAAGGGAGTCTGCGTCCGCATTTGCCAAAATGGAGACAATACTGGTCATGTGGGAGGAGAAGGTGCTCAGGCTTTGTTCAATGCTCTGTTCATCCCCGATGTCCGCAAATACTTCCGTGAAAATGGAAAGCTCGGAACGGTCCAGCGCGGGGATATGCAGCCCGGATTGTCCCATCAGGGCAAAAAGCCCCACGGTTTTTAGGCAAACCGTTTTGCCGCCGGTGTTGGGGCCGGTGATAATGAGCAGGTCGAAATTTTTACCCAATTCCACGTCGATGGGAACCACCTTCTTTTTATCCAGAAGGGGATGCCTGCCCTTGCGGATGCGGACATAATGGTCGGTGTTGAAAACCGGGCGGGTGGCGTTTAGATCCATGGCCAGGGAAGCCTTGGCAAAAATGAAATCCAGACAGGTCATGAGTTTCTGGTTTTCGGCAATCTCTTCGGAATGCTCCCCAGCCTGTACGCTCAACTGTGCCAAAATAACGGCGATCTCCTTTTGCTCCTCAATCTCAAGTTCCCGCAGCTGGTTGTTTAGGCTGACCACGGCAGCCGGTTCGATAAAAAAGGTGGAACCGGTGGCAGACTGGTCATGCACCATCCCCGGCACCTGGTTTTTGTATTCGGATTTGACGGGGATGCAATAGCGGCCGTCGCGCGTGGTCACCACGGCATCCTGCAGATAGGCTCTGGCAGAGCCGTTTACCATGCTGTTTAGCTGATTGTGGATTTTTTCCCCGGTCAGCACCATGCTGCGCCGGATCCGCTTTAAATTGGGGCTGGCGTCGTCTGCCATTACGCCGTCCTCTAAAATGCATCTGCGTATTTCGGAGGAGAGGGGCGTAAGGGGTTGCAAACTGTTAAAATATTCCGCAAGGGAATCCCCTTCCTGGGCGGAGCCTTCATCGGTGCGCCCGTAATTTTTTACCCGGGCGGTATTTTCCAAAAGGCCTGCCATGCGCAGCAGTTCTTCCATGGAAAGCGTGCTGCCGATTTCTAAGGAACGCAGGCTCATACCCAGCGGCTTGTTGCTGCCGAAACTGATGCTTCCTTTTTGGAAAATGCGGGTCAGGGCGTCGGCTGTTTCGGTCTGCGCCCGTTCGATGTCGGAAAGATCGGTCATGGGGACAAGGTCGCGGCACAACTGCCTGCCCGGATCGGAGGATGCTTTTTCCTCCAGCATGTGTATGATTTTATCAAATTCCAGTACACGCAAAACTTTACTGTTCATAATTCTCCTCAATTCCATGCCGCGGGGCGGCACTTTTTTCTTACAAAAAATTGTTGTAATTTCTTTTTTATCTTGCCGTGGAAAGATTGGGCGGGTTCACGCGCATTCCTGACCCGTGAATAGTAACCGTACTGATACTATCATATCATAAAGTGGAAAAAACGGATAGCGTTTCTTTTCATTTTGATGTATACTATGTAAAAGTTCGTTACGATTCACGGGTCAGGAATGCGCATTTACTGCGCATTCCGTGAGAATACGTGGTGGTGGCAAGCATCCGCCCCATCGCGTAGCGATTTTAATGGGCGGATGCCCAAACAGGTCAGACTTGTCTGAACTGTTACACAGTTCGTTGCTATTCACGGCCAATGTCATGATGCTGGGGTCAAAAGGTCAATTTGGAATATAGTTATTGTGAAATTGCATAACAAATGAGCCGAAAACATATTCCATTCAAGACTTTTAAAGGCTATTTTTAGTTGAAAGTGCATAACTCATTTTTCAAAAATACCCTTTTGACCCCAACATCATGACATTGATGTGCGGCCCAAAAAACCTATTAACAATGTGTAAACGGAGGGAAGGGATGGAAGAAAAGCCGAATCAGGACATAGAATTTATGAAGGAAAGGATGAAGGAGAGGCCCCTGAACCGGAAAAAGCTTTTGCGGCGTACCATCCTGACAGCGAGCATGGCGGTGATTTTCGGGCTGATCGCCTGCCTGACATTTTTATTGCTGGAACCCGTTTTTACCAATATGCTGTATCCGGAAGAAGAGCCTCAGCAGGTGGAACTAAAGGAAGAAAATGTGAATGAGGAGATGCGCCCGGAGGATATGATTTTGGAGGAGGAGACGGAAACGGAGCCTCCGGCCCCCATTCAGCAGACCGTGGTGGAAAAGGTGGAGATTGAATTGAGTGACTACCAGCGGTTGCACCGTCTTATGTATGCGTTAACCCAGCAGGCGGAGAAATCACTGGTGACTGTGGCGGGTGTGGAGACCGACAAGGATTGGTTTGACAATACCTACGAAAACCAAGGGCTGTCGTCCGGGCTGATTGTTGCGGAAAACGGAAAGGAACTGTTGGTTTTGACGGAACTGGCCACGATTACGGACGCGGACTCGGTGGAGGTTACGTTTTTTGACGGGACGCAGGCAGCAGCGGAGCAAAAAGGGGCGGATGACGAAACCGGGATTGCGATTGTGAGCGTTGCGTTTGAAAATATTCCGGAGGCGACCAAAGAGGGGATAGAGGTTGCGACGCTGGGCGGTTCGGGCAGCAGCCTGCTTGCTTCCCCGGTGATTGCGGTGGGAAGGCCGTTGGGTTCCTCTGCATCCGTGATTTACGGAATGGTCACATCGGCGGATACGTGGATGAATCTGGAGGATCATAATGTGCGGATTTTGACCACGGACATGACGGGCGCCGACAACGGCAGCGGGGTATTGATTACCCTTTCCGGACAGGTGGTGGGAATGATCTGCCCGGGCAGTAAAAAGGGCGGCACCAAGGAAATGCTGCGCGCATACGGTGTGACGGACATCCGCAAGAAGATCGAGAAGCTTTCCAACGGGCAGGAAATTGCCCATATGGGCGTGATGGGAACCGATGTCCCGGATGAGGTCAGCGAACAGCTGGGAGTGCCGAAAGGGGCTTTTGTGACGGGAATCAGCATGGATTCCCCTGCAATGCAGGCGGGGATCCAGAGCGGGGATGTGATTGTCAAGCTTGGCACGACGGATATTGCATCGTTTTTAGAGTATCAGGAAGCCATAATGGAGTTGTCCCCGGATTCTTCCGTGACGGTGAAAATCATGCGGCAGGGCGGGGAGGAATATCAGGAAATGCCCTTAGACGTGATATTGGGGAGATAGATTTTGTACAGATTGATACGATAAATGTGCAATTTGCAGGCTTGGGGCGGCGCGGTTCCTATAGCCGGTCAGGAAAACAACCGCGCAGAAACGAGGAGTCAGGATGAAATACTTAAAAGATTATAAGGACGGCGACCGCGTATCGGATATTTACCTGTGCAAACACAGGCAGGCGGCAGTGACGAAAAACGGAAAACCCTATGAGACGGTGATTTTGCAGGATAAGACGGGGACGGTGGATGCCAAGATCTGGGATCCCAACAATGCGGGTATCGAGGATTTTGATGTTTTGGATTACATAGAGGTGTACGGGGATATTCACAGCTTTCAGGGAGCCCTGCAGGTGAATATCAAGCGTGTCCGCCGCTGCCGGGAAGGGGAATACAACGCGGCCGATTACCTGCCGGTGAGTAAAAAAAGCATTTCCGGCATGTATCAGGAGCTTTTGCAATATATCGGCAGTGTGGAAAACCCGTATTTAAAAAAGCTGTTGGAGGCTTTTTTTGTGGAGGACGACACTTTTATGGAAGCGTTCCAAAAATCCTCCGCGGCCAAGACGGTGCACCATGGATTTATGGGGGGCCTGCTGGAGCATACGTTGGGCGTGGTAAAGCTGTGCGACTATTATTGCAAGGCATATCCGTTGTTAAAGCGGGACCTTTTGCTGGCGGCGGCCATGTGCCATGATATCGGCAAAACGAAGGAAATTTCCCTTTTTCCGCAGAATGATTATACGGACGACGGACAGCTTTTGGGACATATTGTTATGGGCAGTGAGATGATCGGGGAAAAGGTGCGCGGGATTCCGGGCTTTCCGAAGGTACTGGAATCACAACTCAAGCATTGCATTTTGGCGCACCACGGGGAGTATGAGTTCGGCTCGCCCAAAAAGCCTGCCATTATGGAGGCGCTGGCGTTGAATCTGGCGGATAACGCGGATGCGAAGCTGGAGACTTTTACGGAAATTTTGGAGGGAACCACGGAGACGGGATGGCTGGGATTTAACCGGCTGTTTGAATCGAATCTGCGCATGACGAGGATGGAATAAGGAAAGATGCAGAAGAATGAGATTTATACGGTGGAAATCACCGATATGGGGGAAAACGGGGAGGGAATAGGCCATTTGGCTCCGTCGGCAAAGTCCGGTACCGGATATACGCTTTTTGTCAAGGATGCAGTGATCGGCGATGTGGTGCAGGCGCGGATTGTAAAGCCCAAAAAGGGTTATGCTTTCGCGAGACTGGAAAAGGTTATACAGCCATCCTGGGATCAGATCGGAAGAGC
>CARDPF010000026.1:4040-18521 GCA_948960675.1 uncultured Eisenbergiella sp. | reverse complement strand
CCTTTTCGTCCACCGCTATGCGCACCAGACCGTTGTCCAGACAATAGCCCTTTGCCGTCTTTTGCACCTGCGCCCATTTTACCTCTGCCCGCGCGCCTGCATCCGGCACAAGGCTCACCGCGCCCAAGGCGGGCAGGCTGACCAGCGCCTGGGCGCCGTCCGGACAGGCCTCCACGCAAACCGCCTCCCCGGCAGTGGTGCGCGCCCCTTGCGCAAACTCTATGGGCAGCCTGACCAGCGCCTGCCGCGCAAAGCCCAGGGAGTTAAATACCGTCACCCCTGCCTGCTCCTGCAAAAGCGCCTGCTGCGCCTTTTGGGTCAGTTTTTTGCAGGATGCCAAAATCTCTTCGTAGACCGGCTCCGCATCCTCATACACCCGTCCGATGGAAGAACCGGGCAAAATGTCATGGAACTGGTGTAAAAGCAGCTTTTTCCATAATGCCTCCAATTCCTCCTTGGGGTACGCTGCCCCCTCCCTGTCGGCAAGCGCGCTCCAAAGCTCTGCGTCATGCAGCGCAAACTCGCAGCGCCTGTTGTTCTTTTTCACCATCGCCTGGGAGGTATAGGTTCCCCTGTGGGCGGAAAAATACAATTCGCCCACATAGGTGTTGACCGGTCCCCCCATGCTTTCCATCTCCGCAAAGAACTCTGCCGGGGCCGCAAATTCCACTTTGGGGCTGCCCTCCAAATCCTGCTGGCGCAGCGCCTGCTCCACATAATCCCGGCTGGGGCCGCCGCCGCCGTCCCCGTAGCCAAAGGGCAGCAAAAAGGCTTCCAGATCCCGGGCCTGACTGCGCTCTTTCCATGCCTTGTGGATCGTCACGGGATCCGTGTCATAGGTATAGCTGGTAGGTAAAAAGGAAACCACCTGAGTGCCGTCCATGCCCTCCCAGTTAAAATAGTGGTAGGGGAACCGTTCCCCGTCGTTATAAGACCAGAAAATCTTCTGCGTCACCAGATAATCCACGCTGCAGCCCTTCAAAATCTGGGGAAGGGCCGCGCTGTACCCGAAGGTATCCGGCAGCCACAAAACCCGGCTGTCCACGTCGAACATCTCTTTATAATATTTTTTACCGTACAAAAGCTGACGGATCAGCGCTTCCCCGCCTGCCATGTTCGTGTCCGGCTCCACCCACATGGCGCCGTCCGCAATCCACTGTCCCTGTTTAACCGCCTCACGGATCCTTTCAAACAGCTCCGGATAATAGGTACGGCACATCTCGTAGGCCGCAGGCTGGCTCTGGATAAATTTGTAGGAAGGATATTCCTCCAGCAGACGCAGCTGGGCGGCAAAGGTGCGCTCCGTTTTGCGGTAGGTCTCCGCCATCGGCCACAGCCATGCCAAATCCAGATGGGCGTTGCCCACGGCGTAAAATTTGGGTGTGGTAGCCCCGTTTTTGGCTTCCAGTGCCGGACGCAGGATTTCGCGCGCTTTTCGGTAATCCCGAAGGCGCCCTTCCCTTTCCTGCTCGAAATCCACCGTCAGGGTAAACTGCTCCAAGGCCTTGGCCACGTGGGCTGCCCGCAGGGATGTTTCGTCCAGCACCTCCAAAAGATCCGAGAGCACCTTCACATCCATATACAGCTGGTAGGCGTCCTCATTCCAAATCCCGTAGGTACACTCCCCAAGCGTGGACCGTTTGCCCGCCGGAAGCGGATCGCAAAAAGCGCCCGGCAGCACGGGTCCCGTGGTACAGCCGCCGGTGCTGTCCGGAAAATAATGTCCCGCATAGGTCTCCATCAAAATCTCGAAGTGCTCCGACCCTTCGGCCCTGTGTACCAGCGTATTGTCCTCCCAAAAATGGTGGGGCTGGCTGACCCAGCTGGCCCGGTAGGTGCCGAACTCTTTTCCGTTTACAAACAGACAGGATTCCCCGCCGGGCGCAAGCTTGAGCACAATCCGCTCCCCCCTTGCCCTTTCGTCCAGGGTAAACGCCCCCCGAAACCAGCAGTACTCATAGGGGTTTCCCCAGACATAGCCCGTCTTAACCGGGACAAACGGCTTTTTCATGGCCTCGCTGCCCGAAAGCTGCTCGTCGGTACGGTACGCCTCCCACGCAATCTGTCCCAACGGCTCATACAAATCGTCCTGCAGCGTCCGTTTCCAGTGCAGAAGCCTGTCCTTGAACTCCGCGCTCATTACCTTCATACTGTACTCTCCTTTTTCCTTTTTTATGAATCAAAGCAAATACGGCCCCAGTGCTTCCCTCCAGCCTGCCGTAAGCCGTTCCAAATTCCACGCCGCGTTGGCGGGAGAGGTGGACGGCAGCCGCACCGCTTTTTTTCCACAATTTTTTTCACAATACCGGACATACAATTCGTATGCTTTCTGCCCGTTGCAAAATACTGCCTGTATCTTTGTATTCAGCAAAAGCCCTGCGATGTCGTTTGGCACAACGCTGCGGATGGAACTGTCCGAGGAGCCCGTAATCTCGCAGGATGCGATGACATCCCAAAGCGCAATGCGTCCGGTAAGCAAAAGTTCCTTTTTTTCCTCCAAAGTCTGCGGCACATTCCCGCATGTCACCCCTGCCATCACCCTCCAAAACCGGTTCTGGGGATGTCCGTAGTAAAACCGGTTTTCCCTGGATTTTACGGAAGGGAAGGTTCCCAGCACCAAAACCCGGGACGCCCCGTCAAAAACCGGGGCAAAGGTATGCGTTACGGTCTCCATGCTTCCACCGCCTTACAGGTATCCCCTATCATTTCGTCCGTGTGTGCCGCCGAGACAAACATCGCCTCAAACTGGGAGGGCGCCACATAAATCCCCTGGGAAAGCATATGCCAAAAATACCGGGCAAAGGCATCTTTGTCACAGCGGCAGGCATCTTCGTAATTTTCCACGCTTCCCCCCGCACCCTCCCGCCATCCCGGCGTAAAAAAGGCGGACAGCAAAGAACCGGCCCGGTTCACCGTCAACCCCCTTTTGCGGTAGGCTGCCTCCAGCCTGGCCCCCTGCCGGTCAATTTGGTCATAGATCTCTGTATGGGCCTTTAAAATGCGCAGCGTCGCAAGTCCCGCCGTCACCGCCACCGGATTACCCGAAAGGGTTCCCGCCTGATACACGGGTCCTAAGGGTGCAACGCAGGACATGATCTCCTTTTTGCCCCCGTAAGCAGCCAAAGGCATGCCCCCTCCTATAATCTTCCCAAAAGTATGCAGATCCGCCGAAACTTTCGTATAAGCCGTAGCGCCCCCCAGGGCAAGGCGGAAGCCCGTAATCACCTCGTCAAAAATCAACAGCGCCCCGTGTGCCCGTGTGAGACGGCGCAGTTCCTCCAAAAAGCCCGGCTTTGGCACTACCACCCCCATATTGGCCGCCACCGGCTCCACCACGACTGCCGCCACCTGTCCCGTATTTTCCTCCAAAAGTCTGCGCACCGACGCAGCGTCATTATAAACCGCCATCAGCGTATCGGCCGCACAGCTTGCCGGAACGCCCGCACTGTCCGGCACACAAGCCGTCATCAGTCCGGAACCGGCCTTCACCAAAAGACCGTCGGAATGTCCGTGGTAGTTTCCCGCAAATTTGATGATTTTATCCCTGCCGGTAAATCCCCGCGCTACGCGCACGCTGCTCATTACCGCCTCCGTCCCGGAGTTCACAAGACGCAGCATCTCAATGTCCGGCACACACTCTGTCACCAATTCCGCCAGTTCCACCTCTTTTTGGGTGCAAACCCCAAAGGTCAGGCCGTCTACACAGGCCTTTTGCACCTCCTCCACCACCTCCGGATGGGCATGGCCCAAAATGGCGGGCCCCCAGGAGCAGACGTAATCCAGATACCGGTTTTGGTCTGCGTCATACAGATAGGCCCCTTTTGCCCTCTCTGCAAAAAAGGGCTGCCCGCCCACCGCCCCGAAAGCGCGCACCGGGGAATTGACGCCCCCGGGAATACATTTTTGGGCGCGTTTGAAAAGTTCTTCCGATCTGCCCATATTTTGGCGACCTCCCTATAACAGTTTTTCCATGTGTGTAACGTCCGGCCCGGCAAACATCCGCCCCCATGGCAAATTTTCATGGGCGGACGCCCAAACAGGGCAGGCTTTGCCTAAACCGTTACATTCTTCCTGCCTCCCTGTCCCCATGCAGCCACTCTGCCACATCCAGCGCATGGTAAGTGATAATGATTTTCGCCCCCGCCCGCTTCATGGCCGTCAGGTTTTCCGTCACAATTTTTTTTTCGTCCAGCCAGCCGTTTTGCGCGGCCGCCTTCACCATGGCGTACTCCCCGCTCACGTTATAAACTGCAAAGGGGATCCGAAACTGCGCCGACGCTTCCTTTAGCACATCCAGATAGGCCAGCGCGGGCTTCACCATGACGATATCGGCCCCCTCCTCCATATCCGCCTCAATTTCCCGCAGGGCCTCCTGTCCGTTGGCATAATCCATCTGGTAACTTTTGCGGTCCCCAAAGCCGGGAGCCGAATGGGCCGCATCCCGGAAAGGCCCGTAATAAGCCGAGGCAAATTTCGCGCTGTAGGCCATGACCGGCGTCTGGGAAAACCCGGCGTCATCCAGCGCTTTGCGGATGGCCGCCACCCGGCCGTCCATCATATCGGAAGGAGCCACCATATCGGCCCCGGCCCGCACAAGGCTCACCGCCATTTTGGCCAGCAGGGGCAGCGTCTCGTCGTTTAAAACCGTCTCCCCCCGAACCAGACCGCAATGGCCGTGGGACATATATTCACACAGACAGACATCCACCACCACATAAATTTCCGGATACTTTTCCCGGATGTACGACACTGCCCGCTGGGTCACGCCGTCTTCTGCATACGCCTGACTGGCTGTCTCGTCTTTGACCGCCGGAATGCCGAAAAGCAAAACGCCGCCGATCCTGCTGCGCGACACCCGGACCAAAACCTCATCCAGACAGTCTATGGAATACTGGAAAACCCCCGGCATGGAAGCCACCGGATTTTTGATGTTTTCCCCCTCAATCACAAACAGCGGATAGAGCAGGTCGGCCCTGCAAAGCCGCGTTTCTTGCATCAGGGAGCGAATCCTTTCGTCCCTTCTGAGTCTACGAAACCTTTTCATATCCCCTTTTCTTCCTTTCCTTTTCCTATCGCATAAAAAGCAGGGCCGTCGCCACAAAGCAGCCGTCCTCCACGCCACAGGAAAATGATCCGTCATATTTCTGGGCTGTCTTGCGCACGCTGCGCAGACCCCAGCCGTGACGCACTGGGTCTGCCTTTACGGTCTGCCAGATTCCCCTTTTTGGCCCTGCCGGATCCGTATAAGGATTGCGCACTTGTATCAAAATGAAGTGATGAATCCGCCGCAGGCGCACACAAATCGTTGTAGCAATCCCGTTTCCCTTTTGCCTGTCCATGGATTCAATGGCGTTATCCAGCAAATTTGATAAAACGGTGCAGAAATCGGCCGCCTCTATCCCTGTATTGGCGGGAAGTTCCGCATCAATCTCCATGTCGTAGCCTTTGTCCCTTGCAGCTTCCCGCTTCCCGTTCAAAATCGCGTCCACAATCCCGACACCCGTCCACCAAACCCTGGACAATTCCTGTACCGGGGTCGAAATCCCCGCGATATAATCCAAAATTTTCCCGCAGTCGCCCTGGCTTGCAAGCTGCCCAATGGTCTGCAGATGATGATCCATGTCGTGGAAAAGAATGGCGTTATCCCGGTATGCCTGCTGTAAAATTTCGTATTGCCGACTCCACATGCCATTAACATCCGCCGCTTTTTTCATCATTCTTCCCTTTTTACCGCGCAGGCGGCATGTGAACCACAAAATTGAATACAGCCATTTTTTCTTCAAATATGACGTTTCCAAAATTCCAACAGCCTCGCTTTGAGTTCCTGCATCCGGTTCTGGCTGACCGCCAGCTTTGTACCGTCCCGCAGGATACAAAAGCTTCCCCGCACGCTCATAACCTGGGAAAGATTCACGATGCATCCCCGGTCGATAAACAAAAACTCTGCCGCGTCCAGTTCCCTGTAAACCTGCTGCAGGGACTTGCGCACCCTGTAACTGCAGGTTTTGTCTTTCTCCCCCAAATTCGTCACCAGCAGGGCATTCTTCCCCTCGTGAACGATATAGAGCAGGTTTTTAAGCGGAACACGCTCAATCCGGCTCTGGTTCTGGATGAGATAGGATTTTTGTTGCTGCACCCCGATGCGCTTGACGGCATCCGAGAGCGCACTCAAAAGCCGTCCGCCCGGATCGGCCTTGGGGATATAACGAAACACGGACAATTCATAGGCATCCAGCGCGTATTCCAGATGGGAGGTGATAAAAATCACCAACACCTCCGGCAGCAAAAGCCTGACATGGCCTGCCAGTTCCATCCCGTCCATATCCGGCATTTCAATGTCCAACAGCAGTAGGTCAAAGTGAACCCCGTCCTCTATTTCATAGAGAAGCCCCTGACTTTTTTCATAACTCCGAACCGTCGCAAAAATGTGGTTTTGGGTACAAAACTCCCGCACAACCCCTTCCATTTTTTGAAGCAGCGGCAGCTCGTCGTCACAAACTCCGATCTGAATCATGGCCTCCTCCTAAATCTTTATTATAAATTCTGTCCCGGCACAGGGCAAGTTCTTTTTGCAAAATTGCCATGTTACTATTCAAGGCCTGGAGACTGGACGCCTTCCTGCCCCTCCCTGGGGAACGGAATCCGAAACAACCGCAGCATCTCTTTCTGGGACTCAAACTCCCGTTCCGCAATAAACTCCATGAAATCCCTGTCATCCCTGTGTGCCCGCTCCAGCAGGGACACGTAATCCCCCCGCAGGATGGGCGGCACAACCGCAGGCAGATACCCGTCCTGGAGCAGCGCAAGATTCATCAAGAGCCTTGCCACCCTGCCGTTCCCGTCTTTGAACGGGTGGATGAACACAAACCGCTTGTGGAGCTGGGCGGCAAATTCCACGGGATGGTAGGCGTCCCTCTCCCTCTGTGCCCATGCAAACAGCCCGTCCATCTCCTTCTGTATTGTCTCCGGGGCCGCCACGGGATACTGGGAGCCGGTGATGAGTACCCGGGCATCCCGGTAACGCCCGGCATACTCTGGCTCGATGTTCTGATAGAACAGTCCATGCATCTTTAGCACCGCCTGTTCATGGATGCTGCGTTCCCGAAGTACGGAAAACATATAATCATAGGCTTTCGCATGATCCACCGCCTCGAACACGTCCCGCAGCGGTTTCCCACCTACCGTCAGCCCGTCCTCCAGAAGCACCTTCGTCTCACTCTCCGTCAGGGAGTTTCCCTCCAGCGCGTTGGACGTCCATGCCAGCCCTACCCTGTAATAGTCCTGTATCTGTCCCAGCATCTCGCCCTCCATCGGACGCAGCGCATTGATCTCTTTCTGGAAAAGGTCTATTTTATTCAATATTTCCAACTTGCCACCATCCTTTCAAACACACTGCCATCATACCACAAAGCACGCAAAAAGGATAGGGTGAAAACAGATCTGGCGCAAGCTTCACGACCGGGACGGCGGCAAAAACGGTAAGAAAGACAGCAAATATTTCAGGTTTCAGGGACAAAAACCCGCCGTTTAAGGACAATTCTGCTTTTCTCTGCAAAAAAGTGTATACTGATAATACCTCCACAAGGGATGATGCAGGCAGCCAACGTTCCACAGCTGCCGCCTGCCGTCCCCACCGGCAGGGATTGCAATAAGAATTTTTAACCTTCCTGATTTGGATACCCGCCAAAACGGGCGGGTGGGAACAAACAAGATTTGTGTCTGCGCGCCGCAAAGCTGCGCGGAAATGGGGTAAATTATGAAAAAAGACCAAACCTTAAGACAGACTGTCGGCAATAATTTTTACATCCTCAAATTCGCGTGGAAGCTATGCCCCATGCGGGTTTTGTGCACCGGGCTCTCTTATGCCTGCAAACGGTTTGAATACCTGTATTTCTCCGGCTTTTTTATCAAAGAGGTGCTCTCCCTTTTGGAATCCCAGAGCGGCTACCGTGAGATCCTTTCCTTTGTCTTTTTCACGGTGGGATTGTTTTTTATCATCCTGCTCTACGATGGCTGGTACGAAAACCTGCTAAAACCCATGACGGACGTAAAGCTATACCAGGGGCTTTACCACGCCGTATATGAAAAGGCATGCAACGCAGAACTCTCCTGCTTTGAGGACAGCGATTTTTACAACCGGTATATGATGGCCATGGCGGACGGCGACAAACGCCTCACCGAAACCATCGACAATATTTTCTCCATCCTCACGGGCATTGTGGCCGTGGCCGCCTCCTGGTACATGATGATGCAGCTGGACATTCTTGTCCTTTTGTTTGCCGCCGCCCCCATCATCGGTAATTTCGTTTTTGCCAATTTCTTAAACCGGCTGACCTACCGCATCTATGAGGAATCCGTGGTGTTTCGCCGGATGGCGGACTATGTAAACCGGGTGGTACACCTTGCCGATTATGCCAAGGAACTGCGCATGACAAATATATTCCGGGTATTGCAAAGGGAACAGAAAAAAGCCGTGGAGGGCATGACTTCCACCATGGACAAATATGCCCGCAAAAACATTTTATTGGGCTGGGGGCATCTGTATTTTACCTATACCATCGTCTATGAGGGCGTACTTTTCTACGGCGTTTTTTGCACCCTGGTCTCAAAATCCATGTCCCTTCCGGGTTTTGCAGCCCTTGCCACCCTGATGTCCTGTGTGGTGTGGACCCTGATTGATTTCACGCAGTCGTTGCTTGCAAGCTTCCGCAACGGCCTGTTTATCCAAAATCTAAGGGATTTTCTTGGTTACGAACCGGTCATCCCGGAAGACGGCGATGGCCTGACGCCAGATCAGGACATCCGCACCATCGAATTTCGCAATGTGAGTTTTTCCTATAAAAAGGGCAGGCCGGTACTCAAAAACATCAGCTTTACCCTCTCCGAGAACGAAACCTGCGCGCTGGCAGGCTACAACGGTGCGGGCAAAACCACGCTGATCAAGCTGCTTTTGCGTTTTTATGACCCTACGGAAGGGAGCATTTTGGTCAACGGAACCGACATCCGCAAATACCGGCTCAAAGACTACCGCGCCCTGTTTTCCACCGCATTCCAGGACGGGAAAATTTTTGCCAGAAGCATCCGGGATAACGTATGGATGGGCAGGCCGCAGGATGGCTGCACCGACGCCGCCATCTGGAAAGCGCTGGAACTGGCGGGTATTGCCGACACGGTGCAAAAGCTGCCAAAAGGGCTTGATACGATCCTGACCAAGGAATTTACGGGGGAAGGCGTCGTCTTTTCCGGCGGACAGTGCCAGAAAATCATCGCGGCACGGGCCTTTGCCCGCTCCCTTTCCCCCGGCAGTCAAAATGCCCCCATCCAGATTTTCGACGAACCCTCCAGCGCATTGGATCCAATCGCGGAGCACGACCTGATGGAAAGCATCAAACAGGCCGGTCATGACAAAATGCTTTTGCTCATCTCCCACCGGCTCTCCTCCATTCAGGACGTGGAAAATATCATCCTGCTCAAAAACGGGCGGATCGCCGAGCAGGGCCGCCATGCCGACCTGATGGCACTAAATGCAGAATATGCCTCCCTATACCGGATGCAGGCGCAAAAGTACCATCAGACAAGCTTTGTGGACTGCCATGACCCGGACGACGCCCTATCCCATTTGCAGAAAGGAGAAGCCTAAACCATGAAAAAGACACTGCAAAACCAGCTTTACCTGCTCCGGTTCTGCCTGCAAACCTCCCCGCGGCTTTTCGGATTCCACATGCTTGCCTGTCTGGAAATCGAGGCCTTCATCTTTTTGGAACATACCGTGTGGCTCAATTACAACCTGCACGCGGTGGAAACCGGCGCACCCTTTGCCAAAATCGCCTTGCTCACCGTAGGCTTTCTGCTTCTCTTTGTGCTGCACCAGCTTGTGGACAGCATCTATTTTAACTGGGCCTGCGACCGCATGCGGCCGGTCCTGACCCAAAAGCTGCGTGCCCTTCTCTACCAAAAAGCCCAGACCATGGATTTGTCCTGCTATGACAATACCGATTTTTATAACCGTTTCATTCTGTCCGTCACCCAGGCGGACCAGTGCATCGACCGCTTTGTGGACGATTCCCAAAACGTCATCCGCTATCTGGCCCAGTCTGTCTTTTTAGCCGGTTTTCTGCTCACCTCTGACCGTCCCGGCCTGCTGATCGCCCTGCTCTGCTGTCTGGTCAAATATTTTTCCAGCAAAGCCTATTACCGGCTTGTAGAAAAAGTGAGTTTAAAAAAAGTACCGATTGAACGGGAACGCGCTTACTGGCACCGGGTTTTTTATTTGCACGACTACGCCAAGGAACTGCGGCAGCACCACGCCCTGCAGCCCCTTTTACAAAAGGATTTTGATTCCTGTAACGACAGGCTCAACGGCGTAAACCAAAAATACGGCCCTCTTCTGTGGTTTTTAGGCTTTTTGAAAAACTATGTACCCACCTATTTTTTATTGTATATGCTCTATCTGCCCCTGCTGTTAAAAAATGTGGTGGTAGGACAAACCCTCCCCGTCAGTATGATGGTGGTTTTGCTCTCCTGCGTCAAACGGGTGGTAAACCGGAGCAGCGCGCTGGTGGAACTGTTCCCAAAGCTTTCTTTAAACAGCGCTTTTGTGGAAAAAATCCGGGATTTTCTTGCCTTTCAGCCCCAGATTACGGACGGCCCCCTTGCCGTGGAAGGCCAATGGGAAAGCCTTACCCTTTCCCATGTGTATTTTTCCTATGGGGCTTCCGGTTCCGCAAAGCCGGAGGATTCCCCTCCGCAGGCCGGACGGGAAATCCTCCACGACATCAACATGGAAATCCGCCGGGGACAAAAAATAGCCCTGGTGGGCTACAACGGCGCAGGCAAAACCACGCTGGTAAAACTTCTGATGCGCCTTTACGATCCGGACAGCGGCGTCATCCAAAGAAACGGAACCGATATCCGCACCCTGCGTCTTTCCGATTACCGCAGTGAAATCGGCGCGGTTTTTCAGGATTACAAAATCTATGCCGCCCCCATCCGGGAAAACGTGGTCATGGATGTCTGCACCCGCTCCATACAGGAAACCTACGAGGTGGAACATTCCCTGTTTGACGCTCATTTCGACCTGACCCAAAAACGGCTCAAATACCAGATCGAAACGCCGCTGACAACGGAATTTGAAAAGGACGGCGTCAACCTTTCCGGAGGGGAAAGCCAGAAAGTCGCCATCGCCAGAACCCTGTACCGCCACCAGGACCTGATTATCATGGACGAACCCTCCAGCGCGCTGGATCCTTCCGCCGAATACCGGCTCAACCGCCAGCTGCAGGAAATTGCCAAGGATAAAACCGTCATTTTTATTTCCCACCGGCTTTCCAGCGCCTACGACGCCGATTATATTTATATGCTCAAAAAAGGCCGCATCGTGGAACAGGGCTCCCACGAACAGCTGCTTTCCCAAAACGGCGAGTACGCCAAGATGTGGAAGCTGCAGGCGTCAGGTTACTCGCAGGATGGGGCAACCTGACGCCAGGGATTATGCCATATCCCAGAGTTCTTCCCAGCCTTTTGCGCCTTCCCACAAAAAGACCTGTCCCTTAATGAGACGGCAGTTTTTGTCCGCAAGGCGGATGGCTTCCATCTCCTGCATGGTTAAGGGGTCTTGCGTGATACAGGCCAGATTGGCGGCATATTGGGACGGTTTGACGGAAAAAGGAATGGGAACCTGTCCCCTTTGCACCGCCCATTTTAAGCAGACCAGGGCAGGATGGATCCCATGGGCGCTGGCCGCCGCCAAAACGGCAGGCAGCTGCATATCCGCCACATCCTGCGCCGTGCGGTCGCGTTCCGGACGGGACGGGGAGCCCATGGGACAGTATCCGATGGGCAGGATACGGTGCGCCACCGCATAATCAAACAGCTGCGGCTGCTGGAAGGAAGGATGCAGTTCCATCTCCAGCGCGGCAGGCTGTATCCTGCAAAGGGGCAAAACCGCCTCCAGCTTTTTGACCGTCATATTGCTCATCCCGATATAGCGCACCAGCCCCCGGTCCACCAGCGCCTCGCACTGTCTCCAGGTCGCCATAAATTCTTCCACCGAAAAGGGACGGGAATCCGGGTTTCTGGAGTCTCTACTGCAGCCGGGCGCATGGTAGTTGGGAAAGGGCCAATGCACAAAATACAGGTCAAGATAGGAAAGCCCCAAATCCTGCAGGCTTTTTTCACAGGATTCTAAAACCTTTCCCTCCCCGTGCATATCGTTCCACACCTTTGAGGCGATAAACAATTCCTCCCGTTTCACTTGCTTTTCCGCAAAAAGCCGCTGCAGCACGCCTCCGATTTTGTCTTCATTTTGATATACTGCGGCACAGTCCAGAAAGCGGTATCCGTACTTTACCGCGCCGTAAACGGCCCCGGCAATCGTTTCCGCATCATATTTATCCGAACCGAACGTTCCGAGACCCATAGCAGGAATCTGTTCGCCGCTATAAAGCGTGCGGCGCAAGATCCGGTCTTGTCCCAATTTTTCCATGGCTGTTTTCCTCCATCCGCCAGAGTACATTAATCAAATACCACCGCTACCTTGCCGCACTGCCCCTGCGCCATAAGGCGGTAGGCCTCGTCCGCTCTTTCCAACGGAAATGTATGCGTGACCAAATCCTCCGGATGGATCCCCCAGCGCACCAGGCGTTCCACCAGTTCCTCCATTCTCCAAAGGGAAGTCACCCAGGAACCGAAAATGGTTTTCTGCCCGTGGATGATGTCGGGACTGGGCATAAAGGTACAGCTTCCGCCCTCGCCCACAAACGCAATTTTTCCCCATTCCCGGGTAGCCCGAATTGCCAGCTGCCTTCCGGCGTCACTTGCGGAAGCGTCGATCGACCGTTCTGCCCCCTTACCCCCGGTTACGGCCAAAATCTGCTCCAACGTATCCTCGCCGGGCTTAAATACATCGTCCACCAGTCCCAGTTTCTTTGCCAGGGCAATCCGGTAGTCATTCATCTCCACACCGATTAAGCGGTTAGCCCCCATTGCTTTTGCCAGCATCAGGGCCGCCAGTCCCACCGGTCCCAGCCCCGTCACCAAAACGGCGTCGTTTCCGCAGACTCCGATTTTCTCAATCGCCTCGTAAACTGTCCCGAAGCCACAGGCAACCTGGGCACCGTCCTTGTAGGTCAACTCGTCCGGCAGGGCGATCAGATCCTTTTCCTCCGCCAAAATGTAAGGGGCCATGCCGCCGTTTCTCTGCCAGCCGTATGCCTGCCGGAATTTGCTTTTACAGGATATATAATATCCCCTCCGGCAATCGTTGCAGACACCGCAGCCGGAAATGTGATAGACGATGACCCGGTCTCCCTTTTTGAAACGCCGAAGTCCCTCCCCTTCTTCCACAATCTGTCCGCAGGGCTCATGTCCCGCCACCATGCCTGGGATATAGCCTTCCGGCCCCTTCCCGGTGTGCTCCCTGTAGATACAGCGGATATCGCTGCCACAGATGGTAGTCGCTTTCGTCTTGATCAGCACCTGCCCATAGCCGGGCTTTGGGACTTCAAAATCCGCAAGCCTTACCGTACTGTCACCGGGCAGAACCGCCCCCTTCATCAACATTTTCACTGCCATAAAAGCCTCCCTTTCCGCACGTCTGTCCCGTGCCATAATATCCTGACAACATACTTCTATTATAAACAATCCCACACAAAAAAGAAGCGCTTTATCTGTCAGCTTTTTCTAAAAAATGTCGCATTTTTGCAGTTACTATGAAAGTACCAAAACCTACAAGCAGGACTGCGCACCCGCTTCCTACCCCCAAAAATGGCGCGGCATAAAAGCCACGCCATTTTCATTCACATTTTTTGCGATATCATGGACGCCTTAGACTGCCCCATTTCGCTTTGGCAAAATTTCCGGTCAATTCAACTGCTTTACGGTTAATGTCGCGTTGGTTCCGCTACCCAGCGTAATTCCCACTGCCACAAGGGCGGAAATCGCCATATCAATCACATCCCCCGCATTCAAAGAGACCACCACATTGCCATTATAAAGTGTACCAATGCCTACGGAAAGCAACCTGGAAATCGCCGCTCCCGGTATATTCGTACCGTTGCGCCTTACTGCCAGCGTCACCGTCGTGCCGACAGCCGCAGAAAGAGAAGTGGAAAAAACAATCTCATAAACTCCCGCCGTAGACACCGTAACGCTGTTGGCAGGCGTATAAGCCACGTTCTTTACAGGCATCGTGGAAGGCATCGGAATCTGTGCCGTGCCTCCCAGCGTTAAGTTCAGTGTCTGCGGCGCATCGCTGTATATCCCGCCATAAGACTGCAGACCATTTGCGGGGCCGGTTGCTCCCGTCGCCCCGGTGGCCCCGGACGCTCCCTGCGGACCCGTCGTTCCCGGCACACCCTGTGGACCCGTCGCTCCGGTAGAGCCGGTTGCTCCCGTGACCCCAGGCACACCCTGCGGACCGGTTGCTCCCGTCGCTCCCGTCACGCCCTGTATACCCTGCGGGCCTTGCGGGCCCGTCGCTCC
>CARDPF010000026.1:0-3940 GCA_948960675.1 uncultured Eisenbergiella sp. | reverse complement strand
CCGTCGCTCCCGTCACGCCCTGTATACCCTGCGGGCCTTGCGGGCCCGTCGCTCCCGTGGCCCCGACTGCCCCGGGTTGGCCCTGTACTCCCTGCGGGCCGGTTGCTCCCGTCGCTCCCGCCACGCCCTGTATACCCTGCGGGCCTTGCGGGCCCGTCGCTCCTGTGGCCCCGGCTGCCCCGGGTTGGCCCTGTGCCCCCTGCGGGCCGGTTGCTCCCGTCGCTCCCGGCTCACCCTGAGAACCAGTCGCTCCGGTCGGGCCGGGTATCCCCTGTAAACCCTGTACTCCCTGCGGGCCCGTAGCTCCTGTGGCTCCAGGTATTCCCTGCAAGCCCTGCGGGCCGGTCACTCCCGTGGCTCCGGTTTCTCCCGCTTCTCCGGGCACACCCTGTAAGCCCTGCGGGCCGGTCGGACCCGTGGCCCCGGTTGCTCCTGCTACACCAGACACACCCTGTAAGCCCTGCGGGCCGGTCGGACCCGTGGCCCCGGTTGCTCCTGCTACACCGGGCACACCCTGCAAACCCTGCGGGCCTGCAGGCCCCTGCGGCCCTGCAATTCCCTGAAATCCTCTCGGTCCCTGCGGACCGGTCGGCCCCTGAAAGCCTCTCGGCCCTCTAGGTCCCACAGGCCCCTGCGGGCCAACAGGTCCCGGACAGCAGCAATTATTACTGCCCGTATTGCAATCGTTACAATCACAGCAATCATTGCAGTCGCAGCAGTCATTACAATCACAGCCGTCATTACAATCGCAACCGTTATTTGCGTTACCATAATTTCTTCTAAAAAAGTTCATCATTTCGGTCTCCCTTATCTGATTGTCACATTATATAAATATGCATACCGATAAAGAAGTGTGTGCCAAGCGGATGCGTTAGCATCCATTCCTGCGAGGGCCAAATGCCCAATGTCATTTTCAGGCCCCGGGTTTGGAGTATACACAGCCGCAATAATCCTGCCGGTACAGGCCATATTCCCGGCTCATGACAATCGACCGCTGGTAGCCCCCCTTTTTCTTAAAATCAGACGGCAGATAGGTAACGCCATATGTCTCCCCCAGCTGCCGCCCGATCTCATTTAACTTTTGGGCATCTTTTAAAGGACTGATCGTCAGGGTTGTCGTAAAATAATCAAAACCTCCCTCTTTCGCCCAACAGGCCGCCTCCAAAAGCCGGAGGCGGTAACAGGCAAAGCATCGTTCCCCACCCTCCGGACAGTCCTCCAGCCCTTTGGCCATCCCAAAAAAGCGTTCCGGCTCATAGGCCCCTTGCGCAAAAGCAATCGGATTCTTTTTTTCCCTCCCCGCTTCCTGCGCATTCAATTCCCCAATCAGCCGCTTTTGTTCCTCCACCCGCCGCCGATATTCCGTTTCCGGAAAAATATTTGGATTGTAATAAAAAACCGTTACCGCAAAATACTGCCTCAAATATTCCAGACAATAGCTGGAACAAGGCGCACAGCAGCTGTGCAACAGCAGCCTTTGCCCCCTGTCCGGCAGCCCTGCCAGTACCTTTTCCAATTCTTTTTGGTAGTTGACTTTGTTCATCCTTACAGACTCCCGGAAATGATTTACTATGAAAGCCCCGGACGGCAGCCGGACGTATGGGCAAGCTTGCTTGCACAGACGCCCGGATATCGGGCGGGCAAGCCGGTATGAACAAGGAGGGCGATAGCCCGGATTGTGAATACCGGCGGCGGTTGCGGAAGCGCCACAGGCGCGGAGCAACCGGCTTTCATGCGTGGTGGCGCGCCAGCAATGGCGCATGCCAGTTTAACAAAAATACTCCACCCCCGACGCAAAAACAGGCAATTCCTTTTCCCCGTATATATTGACCGCCACGCCCTCCCCGCAACGTTCCACGTGGGCCATTTTACCCAAGATCCTGCCGTCCGGCGAAGTGATTCCCTCAATGGCCGCGTAGGAACCGTTGACATTCCACTCCTCGTCCATGGAAACATTGCCGTCGAAATCCGCATATTGGGTGGCCACCTGTCCGTTTGCAAACAGTCTGTCAATCCACTGCTTCGATGCCACAAAACGCCCCTCGCCATGGGACGCCGGGGTCACGTACGTCCTGCCCGCCACCGCTTTGGTAAGCCACGGGGATTTGTCGGATACCACTTTTGTGTAAACCATCTTGGAAATATGGCGGTTGATGGTGTTAAAGGTCAGGGTGGGCGAATCCTGCGTCTGTCCCGTAATCTCCCCATAAGGCACAAGCCCCAGCTTGATCAGAGCCTGAAAACCGTTGCAAATGCCAAGGCACAAACCGTCCCGCTCATTCACCAGACGCATGACGGCTTCCCGGATCTTCTCGTTGCGGAAGGCCGTGGCAAAAAACTTTGCGGAACCGTCCGGCTCATCGCCTGCGGAAAAGCCACCGGGGAACATGATGATCTGTGCCCTTTGGATTTCCTTTTCAAAAGCATCCACAGAAGACCGGATATCCTCCGCACACAAATTGCGAAACACCTTCGTCGATACATCCGCCCCCGCGCGCGCAAAGGCCTTTGCACTGTCATATTCACAGTTGGTTCCGGGAAATACGGGAATAAATACCCTGGGCCTTGCCACCTTATGTTTGCACACATATACCCGTTGGGCATGGAACACATTGGACGCAACCGGATCCGTACGCCGGTCCGCTTTGGTGGGAAACACCTTTTCCAGCGGCCGTTTCCAGGCTTCCAGCGCTTCCTCCAAAGAAAGAACCATGTCCCCTGCCCGAAACGTCCCTTCCGCTGTCACCGTTCCCACCGGCGCATAGGGAATGTCGATTTCGCTAAGCCGGCCTGCATCCGCTTCCGCCACAATGTCCCCCAGTCCGTTGACAAACAACTCCCGCACAGGCATCTTTTCACAGACCGATACGCCCAGACCATTGCCAAAGGCCATCTTGGACAGGGCTGCCGCAACGCCCCTGCTGTCCAAGGCATAAGCACTGACAAGTACTTTCTTTTGCAAAAGTCCTGCCACCTGTTGGTACAATGCCATGACCTGTCCGTAAACGGGCAGATCGTAAGCATCCTTTTCTATCCGGAAACGCACAATTTGGTTCCCGGCCTTTTTCAGTTCCGGCGTCACGATATCCTGCTGCTTTGCGATATCCACCGCAAAGGAAACCAGAGTGGGCGGTACGTCGATCTCGTTAAAGGTTCCGGACATGGAATCCTTGCCGCCGATGGAGGGCAGGCCAAAGCCCAGCTGCGCGTCATAAGCGCCCAACAGGGCCGCAAAAGGCTGGCTCCATCTTCCGGGCTCCTGTGTCATGCGCCTGAAATATTCCTGAAACGTAAACCGTATTTTGGAGAAATCCCCGCCACAGGCCACGATCTTTGCCATGGATTCCGTCACCGCATAAACCGCTCCATGATACGGACTCCAGCTGGACAAATACGGGTCAAAGCCGAAGGACATCATTGTCACGGTGTCGGTTTTTCCCTCCAGAACCGGAAGCTTGGCCACCATCGCCTGCGTCTCCGTCAGCTGGTATTTGCCGCCGTAGGGCATCAGCACGCTGGCAGCACCGATGGAGGAATCAAACATTTCCACCAGCCCCTTTTGGGAACAGACATTCAAATCCTCGAGGGTGGAGAGCCACGCTTTTTTCACATCCTGCGCCTCCAAAGCCTCCCCCACGGCAGGGACGGCCATTTTATGGAAAAAATTATCCTCTTTGCCGGGTATGTCCACCAAAACGTCCGTCTCCTGATGGGCGCCGTTGGTATCCAGAAAGGCGCGGGAGATATCCACAATCTTTTTTCCCCTCCACTCCAATACCAGACGGGGCTCCTTTGTCACCACCGCAACCAAAACCGCCTCCAGATTTTCCTCCGCCGCATAGCGCAGAAACGCGTCCGCGTCCCCCGGCGCTACCACCACTGCCATCCGCTCCTGGGATTCGGAAATGGCAAGTTCGGTAGATCGGAAGAGCACACGTCT
>CARDPF010000025.1 GCA_948960675.1 uncultured Eisenbergiella sp. | reverse complement strand
CCTCAAATCCGCTCATTTTTCTGCGAAAAATGGCTACTTTTCGGTGTTTTTGCGGGTCCAAAAGTCATGTATTGACATGCAAGCATGTCATACATGACCTTTTGACCCTGGTATCATGTCATTTCGTTTAGCCATGGATTCAGGCAGTGTGTCGGCAGGCGCGGCAGGACAGCCCCTTACAGTGCGGGCAGTTCTTACGCATGTATACATGCAAAACGGGGAATTTCACCAAAATGCCACTCCAGCCCAGTCGGAAAACGCGTAAAACTCGCTGCGCTCAAACAGTCCGCGTTATCCGACTGGGCTGGAACGGCATTTGGGGAAATTCCACCGTTTGCATGCCACCATGCGTAAGAACTGCCCGCACTGTAAGGGGCTGTCCTGCCGCTGCCACGCCTGTCGGCGTACCGCATGATGAAGGCCAACCTGTAACGATTTCCGTGGGATTGTTGACTTTTGTTCTTGCTTTAGGGAGGAAATCTCTGTTATAATAAATATCATTCCTGCAAAGGGCAGGGGAATCTGAGTCTATGGAATTTTTGTGACGGGAATGCCGGCAGGGGCGGCATTTTCCGGTTTCTGTATTGAATCAGGCGTATCGCCGGTATTTTCAAATTGTTTTAGCGGTGGCAGTTGTAGTAGTGTGGTAGTGCGTCAACAATGGCGCTTGTTTGGGACGGACTGTAGAGGAGCGCAGCGCGCGGAGCAATCCGTGGTATCATAGGGGCAAAAGATCATGGAAGGTTGAACTGTTGCCATAACGGAGGACACTGGATGGGAAGAAAGAGCAGGCAATTAGGCTGGTATTTGAGCAAACCGGAGGTGTTTGCGGATTTTTGCAACGGGTATATTTACAAAGGGAAGGAAGTAATCTTTCCCCATGAACTGGCAGAGGGGCAGCGGGATTATGTGGGGAAGAGGCGGGGAAAAGACGGCAGGCTGTACACGGGGGAGGCGGAGCGGGATGTGATAAAGCTGCTTTGCAGGAAGCGGCATTTTGTGAAGATTGCATTGGAAAATCAGGATAAAATTCATTACGGCATGCCGCTTAGGTGCGGGGAATATGACATGATGGAGATTGGAAAGCAGGCGCGACACCTGCGGGAACAATATAGGAGGGAAGGGATACTTAAGAGGGGGGAAGAGTTTCTTTCCGGGATGAGGAAAACGGATAGGCTGATACCGGTGGTAACGATCGTTTTTTATCATGGGACGGGGAAATGGAGGGCAGCACGGCAGCTGCAGGAGATGCTGGATATGGGAGGGATGGATGAGGAACTGGAGAAGCTGGCGGTAAACTACCGGATGAATGTGGTATGTGTGGAGGAATTGGAGGAAACCCATTTCCAAACGGGTTTGCGGGAACTGGTGGGTTTGCTTAAACGCCGCAAAGATAAACAAGCGTTTTGGAAATACTGCCAGAAAAATGAGGAGAGGTTTGCACATTTGGATGCGGATACTTATGATGTAATCTGTACTATGCTGCAAATTCCCTTTTTATTTCGGGAAAAGGAAGCATACAAAAACAAGGAACGGGAGGATTTTAATATGTGCAAAGCATTACAGGAACTGGCTCAGGATTGGAAAAAGGAAGGCAAGAAAGAAGGTAAAAAAGAAGGGGAGGAAAAACTTGGAAAGTTGATTGAGGCTTTGCTGCAGGATGGCAGGCAGGACGATGTCCTGCGGGCAAGCCGTTATGCGTCGGCACGCAGAAAGCTGTATGCAGAATACGGAATATAGAAGTGTTTGTAAAATTGGTTTCCGCAGGCGGCAGAAGTGACATTGATTCACGGCCTGTGGGCCGCTCATAGTAACACCTTTAGTGTGCTGCCCTTTGCAGCGGGTTTGTTGAGTATTGCTAATTGTAACTTTCGTTTGTATAATGAAAGAAAACACCGGTTGGAATCGCGGCAAAGGGAGGCGTTTTGGGGAACATATTCCATTTGCGTACTTTGGCAGATATAGGGGTTTTATGGGAATTTATGTTACTATTCGCGGCCCGTGGGCCGCTCATAGTAACGATTCGGGGCGGTATTACGGGTTTTGCTGCGCAAAAACCGCCCCTCACCCTTGTATCATGTTCTCACGGAATGCGCAGTTTATGCGCATTCCTGACCCGTGAATAGTAACGAATTTCTCCAAATCCGGGGAATAAAAGCTTGTGGGAGCCAAGCAGGGAACGGGAGGACAGCGATGCGTATAGTGATAGCGATGGATTCTTTCAAAGGAAGTTTATCTTCCCTTGCGGCGGGATATGCAGTGGAGACAGGAATCCGGCGGGTATTTGCAAAGGCCACGACAGAAGTGTGCCCGCTGGCGGACGGCGGTGAGGGCACCGTGGAGATTTTGACCAAAGGGATGGGAGGAAGACTGCGTCAGGTCAGTGTTACCGGGCCGCTGGGGGAAAAGGTATCGTGCCGCTACGGTATTTTGCAGGATCGGATCACGGCGGTACTGGAAATGTCCGGTGCGGCAGGGCTTACGCTGGTTCCCGCAGAAAAGAGGAATCCGCTGGACACCACTACCTATGGGGTGGGGGAGGTTATCCGCGACGGCATCCGTCAGGGCTGCCGGAAGTTTATCATCGGTATCGGCGGCAGTGCCACCAATGACGGTGGGGTGGGAATGCTGCAGGCACTTGGGTTCGACTTTTTGGACGCGGAGAAAAAGCCTGTGCCTTACGGGGCAAAGGGACTGGCCTGTCTGGAAACGATCGGAATGCAAAATGTCCTTCCCCAGCTGTCCGAGTGTTCGTTTCATGTCGCCTGTGATGTGAAAAATGTGCTGTGTGGGCCGCTTGGGTGTAGTGCGGTGTTTGGCCCGCAGAAAGGGGCAGATGTAGAGACAGTTGAAAAGATGGACGACTGGCTTGGCCGGTATGCCCGTCTTTCGGCAAAAATCTGTAAGGATTCCGACCCCTTGTATCCCGGCGCAGGAGCGGCGGGCGGTTTGGGTTTTGCGCTCCGGACATTTTTACATGCATCATTGGAGCCCGGCGTTTCGTTGGTCCTGCGGGAAACCGGATTGGAGGAAAAACTGGCAGACGCGGATTTGGTGATCACGGGAGAGGGATGTCTGGACGGGCAGACGGCCATGGGGAAGGCCCCGGTTGGGGTTGCGGCTTTGGCCAAGAAATACAGAAAGCCGGTGATCGCGTTTGCAGGATGCATAGCGGGGGATGCCGGTTTGTGTCATGCACAGGGAATCGACGCCTATTTTCCCATCCTGCGCGGTGCGTTGACACTACAGGAGGCGATGGAACCTGAAAATGCCGCACGGAATCTGGCGGATACGGTAGAGCAGGTATGCAGGCTTTGGCAGTGTTGTTTGTTAAGGTTTTCTTAATTTTGGCAGCAATGGCTATAAAAAATTTTGTTTTGTGGTATACTGGTAAAAGCAGAAAGCGAAGGCTGGTTTTTGGGAAACCAGTTTGTGTCAAAGCCAAGCTTTTAAGAAAGCGGTTTTTGTGCATACATGTGGAAAAACCGTTTTTGTGAAAAGACAGGCGACAATCATGGGGACGTGAAAAATTGAATGATGGGAGGAGAACATTTTGTTTGTGTCAATGATGTTCCCGGTTTTTCTGGGGATGGTTGTGACATTGTTCTTTTTGTTGCCTAAAAAAGGGCGTCCGGTGTGGTTGCTTTTTGCCAGTTATGCCTGCTGCGGATGGATGGATCTGCGGTCATTGGCGGTTCTTGTGATTTTTTCTTTTTGTATATGGGCAGTGGGAATGCATGTGGAAGATGCGGTAGGGGCAGGGCATAAAAAGGCTGCGAAAGTGTGTGCCGTAGTTACCATATGCGTTTGTGTCCTGCTGCTGTCCAAATGTCTGCCGGACAGTATAGCGATGTCGGTGGGGCTGTCTTTTTATGTATTTCAGGGAATCGGATATATAATGGATATTTATCAGGGGAAAAGCCATGCGGAAAGAAATTTCGTGTATGTGGGCTGCTATTTTGCCTTTTTCCCAAAGCTTGTGAGCGGTCCGATCGAGAGGGGGCAGGCGTTTTTGCCCCAGATCAAAAGGCTGGAACAGGTGACGCTTCGGGACCGGGGAAGGCTTTCCACTGCTTTGGCCTATCTGCTGTGGGGCTATTTTATGAAAATGGTGGTGGCGGACAGGCTGGCGGCAGTGGTGAACCCAATTTTTGCCGCGCCCACATCCTTTGACAGCTTTTGGCTGCTTTTGGGGGCCCTTTTTTATACCGTGCAAATTTACTGTGATTTTGCGGGATATTCCTATATTGCGATAGGGTGTGCCAAAATTTTCGGGATAGAATTGACCCAGAATTTTAAAGCGCCCTATTTTGCCTGCGGAATCGCGGATTTTTGGCGTAGGTGGCACATTTCCCTGGGGGCATGGCTGCGGGATTACCTCTATATTCCCCTTGGCGGCGGGCGCAAGGGATTGGCCCGCAAATGTGTCAACACCATGATCATATTTTTGGTATGCGGCGCATGGCACGGAAGGGGGGCGAACTTTATTGTCTGGGGGCTTTTGCATGGCTTTTATTCGGTAGTGGAAGCATGCGGAAAGAAAAAGGGCTGGGGAGCATTGTCCTTTTGCAGCGTTACCTTTCTGGAGGTGGCTTTTGCCTGGATTTTCTTCCGGGCAAGTAGTCTGGGGGATGCGTTCTTTTACATTGGGCGCATGTTTACCGCAGGCTTTTGTCCAAAAACCTGGATGCAGGCCAGAATGGGTTTGCAGCTGAGCGCCATGGAAATTTTGCTGATCGTAACGGGAATCTGCACAGTGTGGGCGGTGGACTGGTTTTGCACAAAAAGGCAGATACAGATGCCGGTGTTTATTCAGCAGAAACAAAATGTGGTCAGATATTTGTTTTTTTACCTGTTGATGGTCTTCATTTTCATATTTGGCGTTTATGGGCCGGGTTACAGTGCGGAACAGTTTATCTATATGCGGTTTTGAGACCATGGGGAAAACAGGAATGAGAAAAAATATAGCGAGAATCGGTTTTTTGGCCGCATTGGCAGTGACCCTTTATCTGGTGACAAGTGTGCTCCGGGTGAAATCCGAGCACGGGATCAACCAGAATGACGGAATGTATTGGCAGCCTCCGGATTCCATAGATGTGGTGATGATGGGAACCAGCCATATCCATTGTAACGTTAACACTGGGCTTTTATGGGAAAAATTCGGAATTGCCGCGTACGATTACAGCGGGGCGGAGCAGCCCCTGTGGATGACGTATTATTATCTGAAGGAACTGTACAAGTACCAGTCGCCCAAAATGGTGGTGTTGGATCTGTATGCACCCGCCAGATTTAAGGAAGATTATCAGTATGATTGGATAGCGGAAAACATTTATGGCATGAAGTTTTCCCTGAATAAGCTTTGCATGCTCGCGGTCAGTGTGGAGCCGAAGGAATTGCACCAATACTTTCCCTCTTTTGCGGTTTACCACAGCAGATATGACAATCTGGAGGACCAGGATTTTGAAAATTTTTTTTGGAATATGAAGGATAAGGCGGCTTTCAAAGGCTATACGCCTTATTGGGGACAAAATCCCCAAAGCCGTCCTACGGTTTCTGAAGGGCGTGACGACGGACTGACGCCAAAATCGGAAAAATATTTAAAAAAGATTATTTCCTATGTCAGGCGGAAAGGCAGCCGGCTGGTTTTGATTGCGGCGCCCTATGTTGTGACCGGTGAGGACATGCGGACCTTCAATAGGATTGAAAAAATTGCAAAGGAAGAAGGTTTGCTTTTTATCAATTACAATCATGAATATGACAAAATGGGCCTTGATTTTGAAAATGATTTTCATGATGCATCCCACTTAAACTATTGGGGAAGCTGCAAATTCACACAATATTTGGGGGAATTTTTGGCTTCCTGTGAGGAAATTCCGGACAGGAGGGGACAGGAGGGATACGGTTCCTGGGAGGACAATGCGCGGGTCATACGGGAGGAGGTTCAAAAACGGCATCCGTAGACCGGATGCCGTTTGGGGGATCATTGCTTTTTCCGGCTTCTGGTTTTTGCCGGGGGCTTTAGGCTCACGGCATTGCCCTTGACGGTCACGCCGGTTATGCTGCGCAGGAAGCTGGACAGGCGGCTGTAGCCGTAGTCTTTCAAATCGAAAGCCGGATGCTTCTTTTTGAGGGCGTCATAAATGACGGAAAGATTGTCGATGACGCCGCCGCTTTTTTCGATCATGGCGGTAATTTCCTTTTGCACGTCCGTCTCGTTGTCCAACTCCCGGACGTTGACATAGTAGGAAGAATTCTCTTTGGAAAGTTCCAGCTTGGAGCATTTGTCGCGGATAAAGGTGAGCAGCTTGGTGTAGCCGTAGTTGCGGACGTCAAAATCGGTAAATTTGCTGTTTAGGCGGCTGCCGATTTCACCCATGTAGGTGGGCCTTCCCTTGTTTTCATTGTCATTGACAATGGCGATGATGGCCTCCTCAATTTCGGACACAGGGGTGACGGCGGAAGATTTTGTACCTTTTTCGGCGGAAAAATCGTCGTGCAGGTCGTGTTCCTCCGTGGGGACAAGACCGGGGGCGGCAGGGGACGCGGGCTGCTCGTAAATCAGGTTTAAATGAATGAATTTGTTGCAGGCCTTCGTGAGGGCAAGGGGCGATTTGGATTCGCCCATACCGATGACATACATGTTGGCCTCCCGCAGCCGCATGGCCAGCCGTGTGAAATCGCTGTCGCTGGTGACAAGGCAGAACCCGTCCACATTGCCGGAATAGAGAATGTCCATCGCGTCAATCACCATGGTCATATCGGTGGAATTTTTTCCGGAGGCATAATCAAACTGCTGGATCGGGGTGATGGAATTCTCCAGAAGGATATTTTCATTCCAGCCATTATTGCGGCTCCAGTTGCCGTAGATTCTGCGGTAGGACGCAAAACCGTAGGTTTCGATTTCGTTAAAAATGATGGATGCGTACCTCGAACTGACATTTTCCGAGTCGATCAGGACTGCGATCTGCTTGCCGGTTTCATTGAAAGCCATATCAGGAATCCTCCTTGGGATCGGTTCCTACAAGTGGAAGCCGAAATACCGTGCCGCATTGTTGTAGGAAATATCGGTTACGATTTCGGAAAGCGTGTCCATATCGTCCGGGAATTCCCCGTTTTCCACCAATTTCCCGACAAAATCACAGAGAATGCGCCGGAAATATTCGTGGCGGGTGTAGGACAAAAAGCTTCTGGAATCCGTCAGCATTCCCACGAAGCCGGACAGGTTGCCAAGGTTGGCCAGGGAACTAAGCTGGGAGGTGATGCCCTCAATATGGTCGTTAAACCACCAGGCGCAGCCCTGCTGGATTTTGGAGGCGATGCTGGAATCCTGGAAACAGCCTATGATAGTGCCGATGGAGGCGTTGTCATTGGGGTTGGCGCTGTAAATGATGGTTTTTGGAAGCGCATGTCTGGTTTCCAGCGCATTTAAAAATTCCACGGTCTGGGAGGAGGGGGCATGGTTATTGATGCAGTCAAAACCGGTGTCCGGCCCTAAACGGTCGTACATGATCGTGTTGGAGTCCCGCTTGGTGCCATAATGCAGCTGCATGACCCAGTTGCGCTTGCTGTATTGCTCGCCTGCAAAGAGCAGGAAGGCGGTTTTAAACTTCATGGCGTCTTCCCGGGAAATGGGCTTTACGGAAAAACGGCGCATGAAAATATCCTCAATTTCGTCCTCGGAGGCCGGCTCGTACATGACATATTCCAGGCCATGGTCGGATACCGTGCAGCCCATCGAAGCAAAGAAATCCATGCGTTTTACCAGGGCCTCCTTGAGTGTCTCAAAAGAAAAAATGTCAACGCCGCTGGCAGCGGAAAGCTTTTTCAAATAATCCCTATAATCGGCTTTTTCAATATTCATGGCCTTGTCGGGACGCCAGGCCGGAAGCACCTTTACGTGAAAGGAAGTGTCCCTGGCAAGCTGGGCGTGCCATTCGAGACTGTCCACAGGATCATCGGTGGTGCAGATTAAGTTCACGTTGGATTTGCGGATCAGGGAGCGGACGCTCATGGAAGGATCTGCAAGCTTTTCGTTACACAGGCTCCAGACATCCATGGCCGTATTTTTATTTAAGATGCCGTCATAGCCAAAAAAGCGTTTCAGTTCCAAATGGCTCCAGTGGTAAAGGGGATTGCCGATCGCCTTGCCCAGCACTTCGGCCCATTTTAAAAATTTATCCTTGTCGGAAGCGCCTCCGGTGATATAAGCTTCGTCCACGCCGCAGGATCGCATGAGCCGCCATTTGTAATGGTCTCCGCCCAGCCAGACCTGTGTGATGTTGTCAAACTGCCGGTTCTGTGCAATTTCCCTGGGATTGATGTGGCAGTGGTAATCCAAAATGGGCATTTTTTCCGCAAAATTGTGATAAAGTGTTTCAGCGGTGGGCGTGCTCAGTAAAAAGTTTTCGTCCATAAATGGTTTCATAATGGTCTCCTCCTTATTGTTGCAATATTTCAAAATACCGTGGTTTTGCGCGTTACCAGCTTTCCTGTAAGGACAACCTTTTGGGGCATGTCCTGTCCTCCCAGAACGTTGGCAAGCGTGTGGACAAGAATGCTGCAGAGGTCTTCCAGCCGGTTGTCCACCGAGGTCAGTTCCGGCTCACAGCAGGCGGCCAGAAGGGAATTGTTGTAGCCGACCACGGAAAAATCCTGTGGGAGGCATAGACTGTGCCGTCCGGCAAATTTTAAGGCGGCCGTGGCCAGAATGTCATCCGAGGCGACCACGGCGTGAAAGGTAATGCCTTTTTGGAAAAGTCCTTCCAAAAAATCCTCCATGCCCTTTACGTCATCGTGGCTGCCGGGAAAGTACTGCTGGTATTCCTCCCGGAGGGGAAGGTTTCTGGAAAGGTAACCCTCACGGTATCCCGCGCGCTTTTTTTGGCCGCTGTAAGAGGTGGAGTCATAAAAAAACAGGATATCCTTTATGCCGCAGTCCAGCAGGCGGCATGTAACGTTTTGCACCGCTTCTGTGTCATCGCAGAGCGCACAGTATACATTCGGGTAATCGTACGCGGCGTTTAGGAGCATGACGGGAAGCTGGGATGCTGCATCCCGGATATACCGGTTGTCCGTGTCGGATTCCGAAACAAAATTGGAACCGACCAGAATGCAGGCATCCACCTTCTGGGCAAGAAGGAGACGGGAGGCGCTTTCCTTGTCAGCAAAATCATAACCCGTACAGCAAAGCACGGAGGAATAGCCCTTCTCCCTAAGCCTCCGCTCCATGTGGTAAACCGCTTTGGCCAGATACAGGTCGGAGGAATCCGCACACAGGATGCCGATGGTCCGCATCGTATTTAGGCCGAGTCCGCGTGCAAAGGCGTTTGGCGTATAGCCGTGCTGCGCCATGACGCCCAATACCTTGTCCTTCGTCACAGGCCTGACGTTGGGACTTCCGTTTAAAACCCGGGAAACCGTGGCGATGGAGACGCCCGCCAGCTTCGAGATATCATAAATTGTCAAACGAGTCACCCCTGAACCTACAATGTAAGCAGTTACATAGCTACTGCGCCCTTATTATACAATAGCAATCCCCCAAAAGCAAGGGGAATCTGCCGTTCCTGCCTCTCCCTTTACGCAATTGGTTTGTGTGTGGGCCGTGAAGAGCAGCTTGTATTTGGACGGGGGATTGTGGTAATATGATAGAAAACGGCAGGTGCAGGCAGGAGGGTTTCGGGGATATGACGCAAAAGGACAGGGAAAGGGTGGAGGCCGCTGCCCGGTTTGCCGCCCGGTTGTGCGAATGTGCGGGGGAGGGGCAGGCGTTTTATGACGGGTTTTGGCGGCGGCTTGTGCAGGATGGGAATATTTTGGCTGAGTTCGTCTACTATATGGAACATGGGGATTTTGCCTGTTGCACCAAAGTGGCAGGCAGGACGGTGGTGGATGTCATGGTTTGGCAGATTGACCATTTTAAGGCAAATCTGGACCGGGGACAGGAGGATATGCGCTGCAACAAAGACAAAATGGTTCTCCATGCGTTTGATACCATGACTAAAATGGCGTTGGATCCGCAGCCTTACCTTGCAAAAATGGAGACGGAGACGGGAACGGATTTTGTCGGGAAATTTATCTGAGGGAAGGCGGCGGTCTTGTTTGCAGTTTTGGAAATTTTGTATGACAATGGGAAAGGATGAGTAAGTTGGGAAATGTAATAGCGTATTTGCGCCAATTCGGGGACAAAAGCTTTTCGGAGCATGCTTTTGGGGAGGCTGATGTGCTGATGCTGGCACAGCTTTCCTATCTGAAGTTTGACGGTGCGATTCCCACAATCGGGGAGAAAAAACCTGCGGTGACACTTTCACAGATTGCACAGACCATGAACCCGGATAAGGTGTTTGAGGATAAGTGGTATGAGAAGGAAAACCGGGAACTGTGGGAGACTCTCTTAGGATGCAGGCGTTATGCACATATGACCTGCAATTATTACCGCTCCAGAACGGAGCAGGAGCGGGAAACCCAGTTTGGGGCGGTTACTTTTTTCCCGCAAGGATGCAGCCCGGTGGTGGCTTTCCGGGGGACGGACGGCTCCATTGTGGGTTGGAAGGAAGATTTTAATATGGCATTCAAGACCATAGTTCCGGCGCAGGAGATGAGTTATGTCTATCTCAATCAGGTGGGCTGCCAGATTCCCGGAAGCTTTTTGGTATGCGGGCATTCCAAAGGCGGGAATTTGGCGGTTTTTTCTTCCGTGTGGGCGGACGCGCATGTGCAAAGCAAGATTTCGGGGGTTTACAGCTTTGACGGGCCGGGCTTTCTGCCGGAAATTCTGGCCGGGGAAGCTTATGAGGCGGTCCGGGGCCGGATTCACCGGATTCTGCCCCATTCTTCGCTGGTGGGAATGCTGCTGCAAAGTCAGGAGGCCTATGAGGTGGTGAAAAGCAGCGGTTTTGGTTTGGCGCAGCATGACTGTTATACGTGGCAGATTGAGGAAGGGGAACTTGTAAAAATGCCCGATATCCAACAGGCACAGCAGCACCGCAATGAGGCTTTAAACCGGTGGATTTTTTCGCTCACCCAGGAGGAGAGGGAGCGGTTTGTCAATACGCTGTTTTCCATGGTGGGAGAGACGAAGGCGGAAACCCTGACGGACTTTGTGGACGACTGGAAAAATAACCTGAAAATCTGCCTGCGGTATCTCAAAAATTTGGATCCCCAGACCAGAAGCTATCTGCGGCAGATTTTGAAGGCCATGACGGCGATTTACAGAAGCGTGATGCAGGATGCGCTCAGACAGGAGAGAAAGCCTCAGGAGACGTGAGATGGCACGGGAAAAAATTGTATTTCACATAGATGTAAACAGCGCGTTTCTGAGTTGGAGCGCATTAAAGCGTCTGCGGGAAGAACCGGGGAGTCTGGATCTTCGAACCGTTGCGTCGGCGGTTGGGGGGGATGAGGAGGCCAGACATGGTATTGTGCTGGCCAAAAGCACACAGGCAAAAAAATATGGGGTGACAACCGGGGAACCCCTTATTGCGGCCAAGAGAAAATGCCCTATGCTGCTTGTGATCCGGCCGGATTTTGCAGAATATGTGGAGCAGTCGGACTGTTTAAGGAAACTGCTCTTGCAGTATACGGATAAAGTGATTCCGTTTAGCATCGACGAGGCATGGGCAGAGTTTGAGGGGTTTTTGGAAGTTTCCGGGCAGCCGGAGCAGTTTGCCAACCGGCTTCGGGAAGAAATCAAAAAGCGGCTGGGGTTTACGGTTAACATTGGTGTTTCCGTCAACCGGCTTTTGTCCAAAATGGCGGGGGATTTTAAAAAGCCGGATTTGGTGCACACGCTGTTTCCGGAGGAGATTCCCCAAAAGCTGTGGCCGCTCCCGGTGGGAAAGCTTTTGTTTGCCGGGCACGCGGCCGTGGAAAAGTGCCATGGCTTAGGGATCTATACCATAGGCGATCTTGCGCGGGCGGATGTGGGAATGCTGCGCGCCCATATGAAAAAGCATGGGGAGATGCTGTGGAATTTTGCCTGGGGCAGGGAGGCGGACGATACGTTTGCATTGCAGGAGGCATACAAGGGCTGCGGAAACAGTGTGACTACGCCGGTGGATGTAACGGATGTGGCTTATGCGAAACAGATTCTTTTGTCTTTATGTGAAACCGTTGGAATCCGCCTGCGTGCGGACGGCCTGCGGGCAGGCGGCGTGTCGGTGGGGATGCGCACAAGCGGTTTTGAAAACAGTTCCAGACAAATGCAGCTGGATTCCGCGACGGATGTGACGGAGGAAATTTATGGGACGGCCTGCAGCCTGCTTTTTAAAATGTGGGATGGCCACAAGCCCCTGCGGCTGTTAAATGTGACGGCTACCCGGCTGACCAGTGAAGAATACCGGCAGTACTCACTTTTTGAAAATGTGGATTATGAAAAGCTGGAAAAGGCAAACCGGGCAATGGACGAGATCCGGGCCCGGTTTGGGGAGGGGAGTGTGATGCGGGCAAGCTTTTTAAAAAGTAAAGTATCCCCCACCAGCGGCGGTTTGAATAAGGAAAAGCGCAGGGCTAAGTGAAAATCCCTGCGCTTTTTGCGATAAGTGCCTGGGGATTCACACGGACTTTTTGGGGGCGGCGTACCGGTTCCGGTAGTCGCCGGGCTCATGCCGGTAAAGTGCTGGAATACTTCCGCAAAGTAGCTTTGGGAGCAAAACTGCAGGGCTTCGCTGATTTGCTGGATGCTGGAGGTTTTATCCAAAAGCAGCTTTTTGGCATGTTCGATTTTGGCCTGTTTGATAAAGTCATTTACACTCATCCCGGTTTCCTTTTTAAATTTTTTGGAAAAATAGTATTCCGCATACCCGGCTTGTCTGCCCAGGTCTGCGATACTGTATTTTTCGGTGCAGTGCAGACGGATATAATCGCAGATATCCCGGATGGGCATGGAAACGGCAGACTGCGCTTTGGTATTTTGTACCCGGTCTGCAAAATCCCGAAAGACTGTTTGGCCGATATCCCGGATTTTGGCTGCGGAAACTGCCGCTTCGATATCCTGGAGGTAGGTGTCCTGCAAAGTATATGCCAGATGGGGGGGAAGACCGGCCAAGAGGGCAGCGCGGGAGCATAGGAAAAGAAGGAGGCGTACATGCTCCTTTGTCTGCCGTACCGGATCGTTTTTTGCACCGGGGCAGGAAGGGAGGAGGGCAAAAAATTCGTCAAGAACCGTTTGGTCATCCCTGCGTCCTTCTTTTACGGCGCGGGTCAGGGCCTGCTCGCAGGCCCATGCCGCATGGCTTTGCCGGCGGGCGGTGGCCTGTCCGGTCCGGGATGACTGCGGGGGAAAACCGCTAAGATAGAAGCTTCCCGGAAGAACCTTTTGGCCGGTGACGGTATAATGGAGCATTTGTCCGTACTTAAGATAGTCGGTAAACGACAGGATGGGCAATGTACAAAGAAGACCGGTGAGGGTGTCTGCCGCATTTTTGCCCGGCAGGACATTTTGGTTTAACAATGCCTGCAGGGGGGCATCTTGAAAGCAGGCCGGTCCAATCAGGTGAACGGTATGCACTTTATTGTGGGAACGTTCAAAGACGGCGATCCATACAAAGCCTATCACGTCAGTCATCATCCAGGGTGTGTCGCAGGAGGACAGTTTTGGCAGGAGATAGTTGCGGTAGCCACTTTGGGAGAGCAGGATATCATATACTTCCCGGCTGGGGCAGCTGGTGGAAAGCAGATTGAGGGAAGCGTCCAGGGAGCCATAGGACAGCCGGTGGGAGCAGGAGATGAGTTCCATTAAAAATTCGATTTTGGCGCGAATGTCCATGAATCGGCGCCTCCTTTTTTGTGTTTTTACTATTTTAAGACATATTAGGGGAAAAGTCCACAAAAAATTAGCGATTTAGTCAAATTATCGCCACGGCCTGTGAATCATAAAAAAGTGTGCGCTTTGCGCACACACCGCGTCGAGCGCGGTTGCCGTCAGGCAACTTTTTCCCTGTGCGCGAGTACGCATTACCGTGCTTTTTTATACGGTAAGAAACGAAATTTCCTACCGTATAAAAAAAATGCACTTTGCATAAGCAAAGTGCATAAGGCAGTGCAGGAAAAGAGACTTGAACTCTCATGGTATTGCTACCATACGGACCTGAACCGTACGCGTCTGCCAATTCCGCCATTCCTGCGCGACATATGCCATTATATAGGAGATTGCGGCAAATGTCAATATTTATATAAACTTTTTTTGACAAGCAGTGACAGTTCGTGTAACAGTTCAGGCAAGTCTGCCCTGTTACTGCATCCGCCTCCCCCCGCCCGTCGGCACGCCTTCCCAACCCCGTGGCTTAACTAAGTGACATTGATTTACGGGTATAAGAACATGATGCAGGAGTGAGGGGCGGCTTTTGCGTAGCAAAACCCGGAATGCCGCCCCGAATCGTTACTATGAGCGGCCCCTGGCCGTGAATATTTTTTTAAATAGTGAAAAATCTTTATAAAATCTTCAAAATTATCGATTATCCTTTTCTTAAAATTGAAAGGGAAAGGAATTTTGTAACATGGATATGATTTTGAAAACTACAGATTTATGCAAAAATTTCAAAGAACAAAATGCAGTTTGTGATGTATCACTAAACATTGAAAGAAATTCTATATATGGTCTGTTAGGTGCTAATGGCGCGGGAAAATCTACTATTTTAAAAATGATTACTGGTATCTACCACCCTACTTCCGGCAAAATAGAGTTTAACAGCCACACATGGAGCAGGAGCGATTTGAACAATATAGGCGCCCTAATTGAAATGCCGCCACTTTATGAAAACTTGAGTGCATATGAAAACCTAAAAGCCCGGACGTTAGCGCTTGGACTGTCCGAAAAGCGTATAGAAGAGGTTTTGGAGATTGTAAGGCTTGAAAATACGGGCAGGAAAAAGACAGGGCATTTTTCATTAGGTATGAAACAAAGACTTGGAATTGCCCTTGCATTGCTTTCTCAGCCCCAATTACTAGTTCTTGACGAACCAACGAATGGGTTAGATCCTATCGGTATCAGCGAATTTCGTGAGCTAATCTGTTCTTTTCCGACACAAGGCATTACAGTGATTTTATCAAGCCATATACTATCCGAAGTAGAGCAGATGGCTGACCATATTGGAATTATTGCAAATGGAAAACTGGGATATGAAGGAGAAGTCCATAAAGGCGTAGATTTAGAAAAAATATTTATGAACGTGGTAAAAACAAATACAGGAGGTTATAAATGATGTTTGGAATTGTCCAGTCCGAAATTCTAAAGTTTAGGCATACTTTTTCCATGAAGTTGATTTTATTTGCGCCATTTACCACACTATTGTTAGGATATTTTTTGAGTGGAAGTTCTATTCAATATGCAGCATATAATTGGTGGTGTACGATCATTTTTCCTATGACAATTTCCATATGGTGTGCAGACATAATCAAGAAAGAAAAAAATACAGAGTTTCAAAACATTTTATGTCTGTCAACTGATTTAGGAAAAATATGGATAGGTAAAAATATTGCCATTATCATATTTGCTTTTGCTGCAAATTTTTTTATGTGGATTGGCTGCACTATATTTGGCTATTTTACGACAGTGAATATTTCACCGCTAAACGGCATGGCAGGGTGTGTATTCCTTTTCTTGACAAATATTTGGCAAGTTTCGTTTATTATGTTCCTTTCTGGTAAAATAGGCTGTTTACCTGCAATATTACTATCATTTGCCGGAAATGTGCTTTTATTCAGCGTTGGCGTAGGAAAAACAAGTTTTTTTCTCAATCTGTATGCCATTCCTGCCCGTATAGTGTGCCCGTTTTTTGGTATCTATCCTAATGGATTGTTGCTTGAAAATGACAGTCCCTTATGGAGTACGGATTGTATTATTCCCGCTGTTATTATCAGTTTGTTTTTAGCAATACTTATTTTGGCAGCCAGTACAATACTGTTTTCTAAAAGGAGAAATTATTATGAGTGAACAGTTTAGATATATAAAAAGTGATTTCTACAAACTATGGCACTCACCTTTTGTTATGCTTCATATTGGGTTTTCTATATGCGGTGCCGGAATTGTGATGATTTATGTTTTATTTGCTAAAAGTAATGAAATAAACAAATTGGCAGCATTTTTTCAATTATTAGCAATGGCATTTCCATTTGCTATTGGAATTGTATGTCAGATTGTTGCAGAACAGGAGGCAAGGGCGGGGAATTTTCAGAATATATTAACGCTTCCAAACAGGGCAAAAAGCATGATATCTAAACTGTCCATTTTACTGTTCTTTGGTTTGTTATCTGCAATATTGTGCACAGCTTTATTTGGAGTATTTTTTTCATTGACAGGCTCAACGCTTGCTCTTTCCTTAGAAGTCATTATATTGATACCAACTGTGATATGGGGGAGCAACATATTGGTTTATATTTTTCAATATCTGATAGCCTTGCGTTTTGGGGGGAATTTCTGTATAGCTGTTGGGGTGGCAGGCAGTCTGTTATCTGCGCTTCTACAGACAGGATTAGGAACGGGCATATGGTTTATTATCCCTTATGGTCTTGGTATACGTTTTTCAGAATTTGCGTTAAAAAAAGCTCTAAATTTAGCAGTTGATATAAATTGGGAAATAGAAATAGGAATCATGTTTTGTGTTGCAGCAACAAGTGTTATAATGGGAGTAATTATTTTTTGGTTTTCAAGATATGGCGGAAACCGTATATCGGATTAAGCCGGTATCCATGGTTTTGAAATACGGTAGAGAGGTGATATAATGGCGCATATTTTAGCTGTAGATGATGACATTGCAATGTTGCAGTTAATCAAACGTGTTCTTGAAAAAGATTCACACTTAGTTACAATCCATTCAAATACACAAACCATGCTTGCAATGAATTTTTGCAAATATGACCTAATTTTGCTTGATATTATGATGCCGGAACTGGACGGTTACGAAGTATGCAGCCAAATTCGTAATAGAGTGGACTGCCCCATTCTGTTTTTGACTGCCAAGATACAGGAAGCTGATATTGTCCGTGGGTTGGGACTGGGGGCAGACGATTATATTACAAAGCCCTTTGGAACAAGTGAGCTTCGCGCGAGAGTAGCAGCACATTTACGCAGGGATTTACGGGAGAGAAAAAATTCGTTTTCTGTTTCGGGTGTTATTTTTAACCTAAATGCAAAAGAAGCCGGGGCAGAATCAGGGAAAATTCCTTTTACGAAAAGCGAATATGAAATATGTGAGTATCTTGCCCTGCATCACGGTCAGACATTCACGAGAGAACAAATTTATGAAGCCGTTTTTGGTTTTAATGGCGAAAGTGACAGTTCTGTTATTTCCACGCATATTAAAAACATTCGGAATAAATTAACAGAATTTCAAATAATGCCAATTCAAACAGTTTGGGGGGTTGGATATAAATGGGTATGAAAAAAATGCGCTTTGTTTTTATGCGCTATGTACTTATCCTTGTATTCAGTCTATTATGTGCCGTTTTTGTCACTTTCGCCTTTTATCTTATGGGGGTTAAAAAAGAAGTTATTTATCCTTTGAACAAAGTTAGCACGGAAATTGACAATGCGAAAGAATATTTAAAAACAGTACATACAGTTACCGGTGAAGATATACCATTCCTTTGTGAGTATGCCTTATTTACAAATGCGGGCGAATATAAAAGTGGTTCTCTTGACATTGAAACATCAAAAGTAATATGGAAAAGTTGTATTGAAAACAATATAACAAGCGCAAGTCCATATCTGTATAACGTAATTCAAAGGGAAAATGAAGTATTGATTTTGCGGTATCGAATGGCAGCACAGTTTTCTAATGCACTACTCCGAAGATTATTTCCGGTTGCCGATTGGTTTTTAGTTGGAATCATTTTAATTGAAATCTTAATATTGATGTTTACCATTTCTTATTGGTTTGGGAGATATGTTGAAAAAAAGATAGATAAATTATTGTCTGCCACAAAAAAAATTGAACAGCAGAATTTAGATTTTACAGTAGGGCATAGTGATATATTAGAAATTGACAAAGTGCTTAATGGACTTGAACATATGAAACAAGCATTGAAGCAATCACTTTCCGAACAATGGAAAGCGGAAAAAATGCGGAAAGACCAAATTGCAGCATTAGCGCATGACCTAAAAACACCATTGACGATTGTAAGAGGTAATTCAGAATTACTTTGCGATACAATACTTACTGATGAACAAAGAGAGTGTGCCGATTACATTAAAAATGGTTCTATTCAAATGCAGAATTATATTCAGACGCTTATTGATATTACAAAATCAATAGATAGTTTTTATTCGCATATACAGAAATTTTGTGTGTCTGATTTTTTAGGGGAACTTCAAAATCAGATAAAAGGATTGTGTTCTATGCAGGGCATACAATTGCAAGCCGGCTATGAGTATCAGACGCATTATATCCATATTGACCATGATTTATTTATGAGGGCTATTCTTAATGTGATTTCTAATGCGATAGAGCATACTCCGGCAAATGGAAGTATTTATCTTGAAGTAAACGAAAATGAGGGATATTTTGTTTTTGTAATCAGTGATACGGGAAATGGTTTTTCTGCGGAAGCGTTGCAACACGCTGCTGAACAATTTTATATGGGTGAGCA
>CARDPF010000024.1 GCA_948960675.1 uncultured Eisenbergiella sp. | reverse complement strand
CTTTTAGGTTGTTGTTCTGTTCTCTGAAATCCCGCAGGCATTCCTGCCTGCTCTTTTTTCTGGAATTTTCAGGGCTGCATTGCTGTTTGTTTGTCAAGGTCCATTTGCTTTGGCTTCGTCCGCCGCAACGTCCTGTATCATACCACGCTGCATCCGGGTTGTCAAGCACTTTTCAAATTTTTATTACAACTGCCACTGCCGTCCGGACAAACCTGCCCTATTGCAATACCTACAGTGGACTTTTATTATAGCACCGCAATTTCCCATTTGTCAATTCAAATTTTGCATTTTGAGGGAAATTTAGGAAAACACTGGTAGCAGTTCAGCCAAAAGCCGAACTGCTATTTGCAATCCAGTATGCAATCCGATTCATATCATACAATTTTTGCAGGATCGGGCTTTGCCGTGTCCATTCCATAATCTGGCGGCCAAAAGAGCCCAAATCAAAGTTCGCCGTAACTACATAGAGAATCCAGAATACCACCACAACTTCCGCCACACCGGCGGCGATCCCCAGTACACTGTTTACCACGTTTAATAGTGGCAAATGCGCAACCGCAGACAAAGAATCAATGACCAGTTTCAAAATCCTCCAGACGATTCCCGTAACGAGAATCATCACAATAGAAAGCACTATGTTTTTCGTATTCTCCGTTTTCACACTGGTATACAGAAGAATACCAAGGGACAACACAAACAGGGACAGTACCAGGGACACAAGCCGTCCCAACTCATCCACCAGTCCTATTTTCATTCCCTGTACTCCCCTCCATATCACAAGTGCAATCCCTACCAACAGCAGAAAATTCATTTGTATCTCCCTTCATTATTATTCCCGGCAAAAAGCGGTTCTCCTCATTTCAATTCGAGAATATCCAAAGTATCTTTCGTCACCGCAAGGAAACGGCTTCCGCCCAGCGGCTTTAGCAAAAGAGTTTGCTCCGTGATGTTCCCTGCGTATCTCTCACGCCCGTTCAACCCTATCATGACACATTCCGCTTCATTATATATAATTATATTTTCATTTGTTAAAACAATATCCCTGTACTCCAACCCAAACGGCTTGGACAGTATTTTCCTTCCGTTTTGGTCATAAATGTCAATCCGGTATTTTCCGCCCTCCGCCGTATTAAAAAAGACAAGCCCGATATAGCTTTCATTATAATAAACATCCTGTACCTTTTCATTCAGAAACCCTTGGTATATGCTTTTTGGAATCTCACCATCCTGATATATGTCCAGCCGGTTATCTGCCACGGAAAAAGCTGTATTTTCGTTCACAAATGCCAAATACGGCACAATAGAATCTGCATATTCATACGAACTCACCATCGTATCCGTATAATTTTGTCCCACCTCTCCAAAATTATAAAAACAGACCACCGATTTCATGGCCCCGCTTTCCGCTTTCAGGTAGGCCACCTGCATCAGGCTCCCTGTATCCGAAAGAGACACAGACATTGGATACCCGGATTTTTGCATCGTAGTTTTAATGCCAAATGCTTTCTCCCCTTTGGCATTGTATACATGAATCCAAACCACATTGCCGTCCTCCACAATTGCCGCCACCACCCCGTTGGCAGAAACAGTCAACTGCCGGATCGGAAGGTTGGTGTCTATTTCCTGCACGTTTCCCTCCTGGTCAATGCCATAAACGATATGTCCGTTATAATCGCCCACAGCAACCCACTTATCCCGGACAGATACAATAGGCGACTGCATTTCATAGGTCTGGTTCCAAACTGCGTTTCCCTTATAGTCCGTATAACTGATACCGTCTTTGCTGTATGTAATAAAGCCGTTCTGGTAAGCAACCACCGAAGTATCGGTAAATTGCTGCTTTTCTTCACTGGCAATGATTGTGCAGGCCGTATATACCTGATTCTTTAACTGCGTGTACAGTCCGACCACCAGCGCCGTCAATGCCGCAATAATGCCGCAGGCAAATACAGCGTTCCGCAACCGGTGCGCAGTAATCCTGCGTCCAAAATCCGCCCTGCTCTTTCCTTCCTCTTTTTCTTTTTTCTTCCTGTATTCCCTGATATCTGTCATCCTAACCTGCCTGCCCGCTTTAGCGGACGAAAATTCACGGTCGAAAAACTGTCATTTGCGTTTTCCAACCAATTCTCCTACAGATAACAGCCCGCACAAACCCGAACCGTCGCGGACGCATAACTACCGCCCGCCGGGCATGCAGGCACGCTCTTCTCGCTAACGCCCATTATACCATACTCCCTCTTTTTACGGTAGCAAAATATTTTGACCGGGATGGATTTGGTCCGGGTTTTTAATCTGGTTGACATCGCAGATCTCGCTAACCATGGAAGCGTTTCCATAAAACTTACGGGCTATTCCCGCCAGACTGTCCCCTTTTTTTACCACATAACTCACTGGCCTTGCGATTGCCTGCGTCACACTTTCCTCCTGCGTTTCTTCCTCAAATACCGTTACGTCCTTTTGCTGTAGCTGTGTCCCAGTTTCCCCGCCCTGCACCGCAGATGCCGTTTCAGACGACGTTTCAGCCAATTCATCTGCCGTCTCCGTCACACCGGCCAGGGTTGTCTCCCCTGCGTTTTCCTCTTCTTCCAATTGCGTTTCTGTCTGCTGGCCTATCATCCACTGGACGGTCTCCCTTGCGTCCTCTGCAAGCGCAAGATCATAGGTGTCCTGGGTTTCATCCATAAACGCCTCAGCCACATCCGCGCTTTCCTCCCGTCCCACAGTCATCTCCTCCACCGTCAGTTCATCTCCGGTAAGATTTGCCCCGACCGGTACGGCCTCCTTGTCCTGATTTCCGAGTTCCCTTGCCGCACCGAAAAACAGATCCGTCACCGCCTTCATATCCGGATATTGGTTGATGGAAGTCAAGCCCATCACCACAAGCACCAAAAGCAGTACCATACTTCCTGCCCTGCACAAATCGGGCACTGTCCATGCACGTGTTTTGGGTGAGGACGCAGAATAGGCCGGCCGGTGCATCCTGCCTCTTTTGGCCATAGTCCCAAATATCCCTGCCCTGCCGACTGCTGCAGCTGCATTTTTCTTTGCCTTCCTTTGCAATGCCTGCAAAACCCCTGCCTTATTGGAACCATGCCTCCTGCCATGCGCGCCCCCGCCGGATGCCCTTGCAGGCGATATTGGCGTTGCTTCCTCCTCCGCCTGCTTTTTGGCAGTACCCGTCTCCAATTCTTTTCTGCGCTGCTCCTTGTGGGTCCTGACCGCCTCCATTACCGCTTCCTTCTCTTCGCTGCCCGCCGCGTCCTCCGCTTCGTTCACCACAATCATATAAGACTGCATGTCCTCATTTTGTTCATAAAAAATAAAATACCCGTCCAGCGTAATCCCGGATCCCCGAACCGGCCTGAATACACGTTTTTGGGCAGGGCCTTCTATAGTGCCGATCCTTTCATATTTTTTGAAATACGGGTAGCTCCCCCTCTCCCAATCCGTCCGTTTTTCCACGCCGTACAGCAGGTAATATAAAACATCCCCCCGCTCTTCTTTTTTCCCGAACGCCAAGTATTCTTCCGCGTTCTTGCGCCGTTCCAAAAATGTATGTACATAATCTTCCATGTAAATTTTTGTGTGCGGATTCACTGTGCCGATCTGCATCACGTTTTTGGGTATCTGAAACATGCCTTTCCCTCCCGTCCTGCTTTTTACACTCATCCTATCACAGCAAATTTGAACATTCTGTCAAAAAGCGCGGCGGTAGAAAGAAATCTTTCCGGAAACACACGCCACATAATGTTTGCAGTTTTTTTTGGCCCATGAAAGGCATGCACACATGCGGCTTTACCGGTTTGCCCGTCCGATGTCTGTGTGCCTGTGCATGCAAGCATGCCCATTCACACAGCCGTCTTCCGGGGCTTTCATAATAAAAAAGGCAGCTGCCATTTGTATGGCACTGCCCCAAAAATCTTTATGTCAGATGAAACGGTAAACAGTCGTCGTATGATAATGCCTATCAGGCCCAAATACCGATGAGGGAAACTGCGGCTTATTGGGCGTATCCGGGAAAAACTGCGTCTCCAACGCCAGCCCGCCCCGGTAATCGTACACGGCGCCGCCTTTTCCGGGCTCTTTCTTCATGAAATTGCCCGCATAAAACTGCACGCCCGGCAAATCCGTATAAACTTCCATTGTTCTGCTTCCCGAGCCGTTTGTCACCACTGCAATTTTCCTCACAGCGCCGTCGTAATTATCTAAAACCCAATTATGGTCATAACCCCCCGCCATCTTAAGCTGTCCAAAATCGGCATCGATCCTCTCCCCGATCACGCAGGGTTCGGTAAAGTCCATGGGCGTACCCGCCACCGGCGCAATCTCCCCATATGGTATGGAGCCTGCGTCTGCGGGGGTATAAGCCGAAGCCAAAAGCTGTAATTTGTGGGAGACAATGGAGCCCGCCCCATGTCCGTCCAGATTGAAATAGCAATGGTTGGTCATATTGATGACCGTATTTTGGTCGCTGTCCGCATCATAGGTAATACGAAGCTCATTGTTCTCTGTCACTTCATAAAATACCCCGAAATCCTTATTACCGCCAAAGCCGAGTTCCCCATCTTTCATTTTCAGGGTAAAAAGGATGCCTCCATCCTTTTCCTGCGCATCCCATACCCTTTTATGTACGCCCAAATCCCTGTGGCTGTGAAGATTATTCGCCCCGTCGTTGGCATCAAGATGATAGGTCACACCCTCCAGCGTATACTGCGCATTTCCGATGCGGTTTGCATTGGGGCCGATCACTGCCCCAAAAAAGCAGCCGTTTCTTTGGTATTCCTCCAGCGAATCATACCCAAGGCAGACATCCTCCGCATGATTGTCCTTGTCCGGCGCAAAAATCCTCACAATCACAGCGCCAAAATCGCTGACCATAACCTTCATGCCATGGCTGTTTTCCAAGGTATACAGAAAGACCTCCCTGTCATTTATTTTCCCAAACAGTTCTTTTTTCACCAAAACCTCCCTGCCTGCTAAAGCAGGCATCCATTCGTGTCTACAGTTCCACGCGCCCTTCCAGCGCCCGCAAAAGCGTCACTTCATCAATATATTCCAGATCCCCTCCCACCGGCACGCCGCTGGCAATCCTCGTGACCCGGATTTTGGCGGGCTTGATCAGCTTGCTGATATACATCGCCGTCGTTTCCCCCTCCAGGCTGGAGTTGGTCGCAATAATCACTTCCGTAATCTTGTTCGTTCCGGTAAGCCGTTCCATCAGTTCTTTTAATTTAATGTCATGGGGGCCGATTCCCAACATCGGGGAAATAGCGCCGTGCAGCACATGGTATACCCCCTTATACTTTCCCGTCTTTTCATAGGCAGCCAGGTCACGGGTATTCTCCACCACCATGATCGTCCCGTGATCCCGCTGGGCATTGGCACAGATCGGGCAGATATCGCTGTCAGTCAGCGTAAAGCATTCCCTGCAATAGCGTACGTTCTGCTTAGCCGATAACATGGCATTGGCCAGACGGGAAACCTTTCCTTCCGGAAGGCTGATCAGGTGAAACGCCAATCGCTGCGCCGACTTACTCCCAATCCCGGGTAATGCTGCCAACTCCTCGATCAGTTTGTTGATATAACCGCTGTAAAGATCCATCAGAAAGGAAAGCCTCCGCCCAGACCGCCGGTCATCTTACCCATCAGTTCCTGACCGGCATCCTCCGCCTGCTTCATCGCTTCATTGACTGCGGCGACAATCATATCCTGCAGCATTTCCACATCGTCGGGATCTACTGCCTCCCGGGAAATGGTAAGTTTTAAAAGTTCCTTTTTCCCGCTGACAGTCGCTTCCACTGCGCCGCCGCCCGCCTTGGCCGAAAACTCTTTCGTCTCCAGTTCCTTTTGTCCTTCTTCCATCTGACGCTGCATGCGCTGCGCCTGCTTCATCAGGTTGGTCATGTTGCCCGGCATACCGCCCGGAAATCCGCCTCTTTTTGCCATGTTGCTCCTCCGTTTTACACTTCGTTATTAATAGCACTGCGGCGGAGCGTAAAATTGCCGCTGGCGCGCCCCGCCGCAGGCGGAGAATTTCGCAAAGCGAAATTCTTTTTTGCCTTAAAAGCTAAATTTCTTCCTCTATATCCGCATGAATGATCTGTGTCAGATCCACATAGGATCCTTCAAATTCGGCCCTGCTTTGCACCACGCGGATTTCTACCTCCACGCTTTTGTGTGCAAAACCGGACAACAGCGCTTCCAGCGCTTCCCGGTTTCCCGCATCCTTTGCAAAATAGTCCGATGCCAGTCCGTCCTCCAGCGCAACCAGAAGGCGGTTGTCCCCCGCCAAACTCAGGCCCGCCCCTTTCAGGTAAGACTTCATCGGTTGGGATGCCCGTTCCACGATCCCTTTCCAATTTTCCACAATCCTGCGCACATCCTCCGGGACCGCCCGGACAAGCGCTTCCTTTTTTGCCATTACAGTCTTATCCGGGACGGGAACCGTATCGCGCGGCGGGGCTGCCGCCGCCATGGCAGCGCCCCCCTCCATCCGCTCCACCGTCTGCTCCAGTCTGCGGATACGGTCCAGCAGCGCGTCCTCCCGATTCTCCATCTGGGGCCTGCACAGCCGGATCAGGGCCATTTCAATCAAAATCCGCTTCTGTCCTGCAAAACGAATCTGCCCTGACAGTTCGGAAAAATTGCGGATATAACGCATAATGGCATCCGCCTCGGCCATTTGCGCCTCCTCCTTTAATTTTGCCAGATTCTCACTGGAAATGTCAACCACTTCTTCACTGTCATCCCCGGATGTCTTTACCAGCAAAAGGTTACGCAAATACCAGGCAAAGTCGGCCACAAACTGCCCCAAATCCCTGCCCCGCAGCACAATTTCTTCCAACACCCGGATGCACCCAGCCACATCCCGCTTTAACACACAGCGCAAAAGGCCCGAAAAAACAGCGGTATCCACCGCTCCCAGCACATCCAATACCCGGTCATAGGTAAGTTCCTGCCCAAAATGAAAAGCCAGACATTGATCCAACAAACTCCAGGCATCTCGCATCGCCCCGTCTGCGGATTTTGCAATAAAGCGCAGCGCCCTATCCTCAATCTGCAGCGTCTCCCCTGCATCCCGCAGGGCTTCCCGCATGCGTTCCTCAATCTGCCCCACCGTCAGCCTCTTAAAATCGTACCTCTGACAGCGCGACAAAATCGTCACCGGAATCTTATTGGCTTCCGTCGTCGCCAAAATGAAAATCACGTAGGACGGCGGTTCCTCCAGTGTCTTTAACAGCGCGTTAAATGCCCCAGTAGAGAGCATATGAACCTCATCAATGATATAAACCTTAAATTTTGCGTCTGCCGGGGAGTAGGAAACTTCCTCCACAATTTCACGGATGTTATCCACACCGTTGTTGGACGCGGCGTCAATCTCGATCACGTTCATGCTCGTACCGGATGCAATCCTCCTGCACGACGCACATTCCATACAGGGACTGCCGTCCACCGGATGTTCACAGTTTACGCTCTTTGCAAAAAGCTTGGCGATTGACGTTTTACCCGTCCCCCTCGTCCCGCAAAACAAATAGGCATGTCCGATCCGGTCTGCCTTAATCTGGTTTTTTAGTGTCGTCACTATGGCATCCTGCCCTTTTACCTCTTCAAACCGCGCAGGCCTGAATCTTCTGTACATGGCCATATAAGACATGCCCATAACCTCCTGTCTGCCGCGAAACAATCCCGGCAGGACGGCCTCCTGCCGGGATTTGACATCCGGTTAATCCCCGAAACTAATGCCAAGCATCTTTGCCTCTTTGACAATGGATGACTTGGGATCCACCGTCTTTAATTTGCCCGCCACCTCTTCAAGGGGAACCTTTACCATCTCACGGTTCTTATAGCCTACCATGAAACCATACTCCCCTTTCAAAATCAGTTTCCCTGCCTCGGATCCCAGACGGCTCGCAAATACCCTGTCATACGGGCACGGGCTTCCCCCTCTCTGGGTATGGCCCGGTACCGTCACACGCACATCCAGTCCGCTCTTCTTCTGAATCTTCTCGGCAATTTCGTAGGAAACGGAAGGGTATTTATATTTCTCCATCTTTTTCTTATATTCTTTTTTGGAGAGGGCTGCATCCTCCTTGGAAATCGCACCCTCCGCCACCGCAAGGATGGTAAACGCGCTTCCCCTTTCATGGCGCTCCTGAATCTTTTTGACAATCGAGTCGATATCGTAGGGAATTTCAGGAATCAAAATGATGTCCGCGCCGCCCGCCATCCCGGCGTTCAATGTCAAAAAGCCGACCTTATGTCCCATTACCTCCACAATGAACACCCGTCCGTGGGATGCCGCCGTGGTATGAATGCAGTCAATAGCTTCCGTTGCAATGTTTACCGCGCTCTGGAACCCGAAGGTCATATCCGTACCCCAAAGATCGTTATCAATGGTCTTTGGCAGCGTCACAATGTTCAATCCCTGCTCCCGCAGCAGATTCGCCGTTTTATGGGTACCGTTACCGCCCAAAATCACCAGGCAGTCCAGCTGCAGCTTATAGTAAGTTTGTTTCATCGCCGCCACTTTATCAATGCCGTCCGCCTCAATGTCCTGTATGGTCTTAAAAGGTGTGCGGCTGCTGCCCAAAAAAGTCCCGCCCTTGGTCAGGATTCCGGAAAAGTCCGCATAGGTCAGCAGACGGAACCTCCCGTGAATAAGGCCCTGATAACCGTTGAGGAAGCCGTAAATCTCCACGTCCTCCTTGGCATTGAAAAGTGATTTCGCCACACCCCGCATCGCCGCATTCAGCGCCTGACAGTCGCCGCCGCTGGTCAACATACCGATTCGTTTCATAATAAGAACCCTCCTTCTCTGTCCGGCCGCCCTACGGCCCAAAAAGGCAGCCGGGCCGTAGTGCCGCCTTCGCTTTGCAAAACTGCCCGGCCCGGCAGCCTAAACCGCTATTTAAACCGTCTGGTATTTTGCAACGTATACCGGGAAGGTATCGGTTCCTTTGATGGATTTGTCGGCGGAAATGGTTACGTTTTTATCCGTTATCACATATTCCACATCGGCGTCCGCACCGACTACCGTGTCCTGCATGAGGATACAGTTTTTGACCTTCGCGCCCTTGCAAACCTTCACGCCACGGAACAAAATACTGTTTTCCACTTCCCCTTCAATGATGCAGCCGTCTGCAGTCATCGTGTTGCTCGCTTTCGCCCCCGCAATGTAACGGGTCGGGTTATCGTCACGGATCTTGGTATAGATCGGGCTTTCGGAGAACAGCGCATCCAGGTTGGCATCCTCCAAAAGCTTCATGTTCTCGTCAAAATAGCTCTTCATACCGCTGATGTAAGCCAGATAACCGTCATACTTGTATGCCTGCACATTCAACTCGTCCAAACGGCTGGACAAAACGTCGCGTTCAAAATAAACGTTGCCGCGCACAAACGCATCATTGATCAGGGAAATCAGCCTCTCCCTCTCAATCAGGTAAATGTTCATGGAGAAGTTCTGCATCCCCTCATCCTGCGGCCGGATACGGATATCCGTCACACGCCCTTCTTCTATATGGAAGGTATAGTACAGATCCGCATTAATGGTATTGATCTGTTTCATGCCTTCCGGAATCTCCATCTCCTTATAGGCGATCGTCACGTCCGCCCCGCTGGCAATGTGCGCGTTTAACATGGCGCCGAAATCAAAGTTTACCGCGATATTGGCATCGGACATGAATACATATTTCTCTTTCTGGTCTTTTAAAAAGTCCAGAATGCTGGCCAGCGCCTCCACGCGCCCGTTATAAACCTTGACGGTCTTTTCGGAGTACGGCGGGAAAATGCTCAGGCCCCCGTTCTTGCGGGCCAGATCCCATTCACGGCCGGATCCCAGATGATCCATCAGGGAATGATAATTGCTGCGCACTACGATGGAAATGTTTCCGATTCCGCAATTTACCATGCTGGATAAAAGGAAATCAACCATTCTGTAACGGCCCGCAAACGGAATGGAGGCCATCAGCCTTTCCGTAACCAGTTCCGGGACCAGGGAATCATAGCTGTTTGGGAAAATAATGCCCAGGGCATCTGTGTTGGATTTTACCATTGTTCATCACCGTCCTTTACATTATTGCTGACCATGGCATCGGGGCCGATCTTGGCATTGTCCCCCACGTATACGCCGGAACCGACGGTTGCAACGCCGCTCTTGCCATCTGCAGGCATCGCGCCGACTTTTGCACCCTCCCCGATGACGACATTCTCGGCCACGATACAATGTTCCACGGTAGCGCCCGCCTTAATCACGGTACCTCCCATAATCACGGCATCCTCCACCTTTGCGCCCTCCTCAACGGTAACGCCCGCAAAAAGAATGGAGTGCTTTACTTCCCCGGCGATGCGGCAGCCGTCCGTAATCATGGAATTGTCCACCACAGCGCCCCTGCTGATGCGGTGGCCGGTCATTCCGCTGTTCCTGCTGTAGATTTTCCAGTTCTCGTCAAAAAGGTTAATGCCGGAGTGCTCCGGATCCAGCACTTCCATGTTCGCTTCCCAGAGGGAAGAAATCGTCCCGACGTCCTTCCAATAGCCACTGAAATGATACGCGTACATATTGCGCCCGTCGCGCAGCAAATTCGGAATGATGTTATTGCCAAAATCATTCTCGGATTCCGGGTCCGCCTCATCCTCAATCAGGTATTTTTTCAAAATATCCCAGTTGAATATGTAGATTCCCATCGACGCCAGATTGGATTTAGGAGCTTTAGGTTTCTCCTGGAATTCCGTGATCTTGTCATTCTCGTCCGCAACCATCAGTCCGAAACGGGAGGCTTCCTCCCACGGCACTTCCATGACCGCCACAGAAAACTCCGCCCCCTTCTCCTTGTGGAAACGCAGGAAATCACTGTAGTCCTGTTTACAGATCTGATCCCCGGAAAGTATGATCACATACTGCGGATTATAGCGCTCAATGAAAGGAATGTTCTGGTAAATGGCATTGGCCGTTCCCTTATACCAGTCGGAACCGGATGCCTGCTGATAAGGCGGCAGGACATGAACACCCCCGTAGAGACGGTCCAAGTCCCAGGGCTGCCCGTTACCGATGTATTCATTGAGAACCATAGGCTGATACTGGGTAAGGATGCCCACGGTATCAATACCGGAATTTACGCAGTTCGATAACGGAAAATCAATAATCCTGTACTTTCCGCCAAAAGGAACTGCAGGTTTTGCCAGTTTTTGCGTCAGGGCATACAAGCGTGAACCCTGACCGCCGGCAAGAAGCATAGCAATCATTTCTTTTGCCATAGTCTTTCCCCCTGAATCGTGTTATATTGATGTTGAAATTGTACCACAAAAAATGAAAAAGTCATAGCCTTTTGTGAAAAAGAACGAATATTTTTCAAAGTTTTTACAAACACAATTTTTACTTTCCGAAAAAAAGACGGGAATTGCCGAATTTTTGAAACCATTGTATACTAATCCATGGAAAAAGAGTTACCATACGGTCCCTGACATCTGTCTGAACCGTCACCAGTCTTTATCAAAACGGAGGATTTGACATTATGAAAATACTTGTAATCGGCGGAAGCTATTTTCTGGGAAGGGTTTTTACCATGCTGGCCGCCCCCAAAGAAGACGTCACTCTCGTAAACCGCGGAACCTATTCCATGGAATCCTTCGGGGCAAAATGTATCCGGGCGGACCGGCATGACAGCGCAGCGCTTTTGGCCCTTGCCAATACATCCTACGACGTGGTGGTGGATTTTTGCGCTTACCGGCAGGGGGATATCGCCGGAATCGTAAATGTTCCCGGCCTGTCTGCCAAACAATATATCCTGCTTGGCACCGTGGATGTCTATGAAAAATGGACCCAAAAACCGCTGACAGAAGACTCCCCCCTGCAAAGCCGCCGTTTCGGCGGGGAAACCGGGGAATATATCTGGCAGAAGCTTTTGCTGGAACAGGAACTTACGCAAGTATGCCGCCAACACGGTATCGCCCCCACCCCTGTCCGTCCGGCCCTTCTCTACGGCCCCTTTAACTACGCGGCCCGGGAATCCGAATATGTCCGGCGCGCCTGCACGGGCGAAACCATCCTTTGCCCCACGGATGCCGCCGGACGTTTCCAGCCCGTCTATGTCAAAGACGCGGCTGCCATGATCCTCGCACTCTGTAAAAACCAGGCCGCCTATGGCAACGCCTATAACATCGCGGGGGATGCAGTGGATTACGAAACCTTTCTGGACACCTTCTACAATGTCTGTGGAAAGCGCGCCAGAATCGTAAAACTTCCGGCCAAAGCCGCCGCCTTTACCTCCCCGGACGCATTTCTCCCCTTCCCTTTCACGGCGGAAGAAACGGAATTTTACGATGGCAAAAAAATCACCGCTGCCACCGGGCTTTCTTACACTCCCCTGGAGGAAGGACTGTCCAAAACCTGGCAGGTCTTTTCCAGACTATACGATCCTGCCCCCTCCGCAACTTAAGACAGGAGGGGGCATTGTCCCCCTCCTGTGCATTTTCTCAGTTTTCCCGGGGAAACCACCCAAAATCCATGCTTCTTCCCAGATCCCAACTGTCCTGTCCCGGCCAGCCCTCCCCGTTGGTCATATCCATCAACAGCTTATAACTCCAGTAAAAATACCCGGAGCCGTTTTTCCAGGCATCCAGCTGCGCGCGTCCCAAAGCGTTATAGATTTCCTTTTTTCCCTCGGGATCCGTACAGCCAGACGCCAGCGGATTTGACAGACACCATTCCCCGCAGACCACGGGAAAATACTGCTGCATTTCCGCAATATCCCTGCCCCACTGCCGGATAAATTCTGTGTAAGCCTCCACCGTCTGTCCACCCTCCAGTTCCCCGGGCAGATACAGGTGCGTATCCAAAACCACGTTTTCGTACTGCTCCTCCTGCATGAAATCCTTCCAGATTTTCATGTGGAACGCATCATGGAAAACCACATATTTCTCTTTCGGCAAATACTTGCGCAAACGGTGATAGGCATCCACATAAAACTGACGGATGAAGCCCTCCGAATTTCCCTTAGAGCCCTCTGCCTTCTTTTGGTCCACCGGGGGATATCTGCCGGAAATGTCCGCCGTAATCCACATATCCTCCAGGACAGGCTCATTGATTGCCTCAATCCCCCACAATTCTTTCCTCTCCCCATACCGTTTGGCCAGCCGCTCCAGGACTCTTAGCACAAACTCCACTTCCTCCGGCTCCTGACACCATTTGCAGACCCCGCAGATCCCTCCGTTGTCAAAGCCGTTTTGTCCGTCCGGGGCGGTATGCAGGTCAATCAGGATTTTCAGCCCGTACTGCCCCGCCCAGCTAAATGCCCGATCCAACTCTTCCACACACCCGATGAAAGGCTCCCTGTCCCCGAAAATAAAGTACGGAACCGGAATGCGCACCGCCTCTAAGCCCATCGCCTTAATTCTCAAAAAATCCCGCTCCGTGATATACTCCAGACGGTGCACCCGGATTCTCTCCTCATACGCTTCCCGGGAAAGTCCCTCCGGCAAATAATACTCATCCGCCGCATCCGTCCCGGCAAACAACGCCGGATGCATCCACTTCTCCAAAACCAGCCAGTTCCCCAAATTGACGCCCCTTACATACATAACCGCCTGCTCCTTTCCTTCTCTTCTTTTTACTGCCCAACGGGCTCCCATACCTCCAAGATATCCTCCAGCCGCATACTTGTCAACCGGTTTCTTTTTGCATTCCCACTTTCTTGTTACTATTCACGGCCCGGGGCCGCTCATAGTAACGATTCGGGGCGGTATTTCGAGTTTTGCTGCGCAAAAACCGCCCCTCACCCCTGTATCATGTTCTCACGGAATGCGCAGTTTAAGCGCATTCCTGATCCGCGAATTAACACTTTCTTTCCAAACAGTATCATGTTACAATGAAATTACAGGTGGACATCACCCTGATACTTTAGAAGGAGGTTTTTTCTTATGGCAAACAGAATCATGCTCAACCAGACCTCGTACCACGGCAGTGGCGCCATTGCCGAGATTGCAAACGAGGCGAAAGCGCAGGGCTTTGCCAAAGCCTTTGTATGCTCCGACCCGGACCTGATCAAATTCAATGTGACAGGCAAGGTCACGGGGCTTTTGGACAGGGAAGGACTTGCCTATGAAATTTATTCCGACATCAAGGCAAATCCCACCATCCAGAACGTCCAGAGCGGCGTAGCGGCTTTCAAGGCTTCCGGGGCGGACTATATCATCGCCATTGGCGGCGGTTCCTCCATGGACACTGCGAAAGCCATCGGCATCATCATCGCAAACCCCGAATTTGAAGACGTCAGAAGCCTGGAGGGCGTAGCGCCCACCAAAAAGCCCTGCATCCCGATCATTGCCGTTCCCACCACGGCAGGTACGGCTGCGGAAGTTACCATCAATTATGTCATCACGGATGTGGAGAAAAAACGGAAATTCGTCTGCGTGGACCCGCATGACATGCCCATCATCGCAGTGGTGGATCCCGACATGATGTCCTCCATGCCAAAGGGCCTGACCGCCTCCACCGGCATGGATGCCCTGACCCACGCCATCGAAGGCTACACCACCAAAGCCGCATGGGAAATGACGGACATGTTCCATTTAAAGGCAATTGCAATCATCTCCAAATCCCTGCGCAGCGCCGTTGCCAACGAAAAGGAAGGCCGCGAAGGAATGGCGCTTGGCCAGTATATCGCCGGTATGGGCTTTTCCAATGTCGGACTGGGCATCGCCCATTCCATGGCACACACGCTGGGAGCCGTCTATGACACACCCCACGGTGTCGCCTGCGCCATGATGCTTCCCATTGTCATGGAATTCAATGCCGACTGCACCGGTGAAAAATACAGGGAAATCGCGCGCGCCATGGGGGTGGAAGGCGTAGACTCCATGGATCAGGCCGCTTACCGCAAAGCTGCCATAGATGCCGTACGCAAACTGTCCGAAGACGTAGGCATTCCCTCCAAGCTGGAAGCGTTAAAGGAAGAGGACCTTACCTTCCTTGCAGAATCTGCCCACGCGGACGCATGTGCGCCCGGCAATCCCAAAGAGGCCAGCGTGGAGGAATTGAAGGCGTTGTTCAGAAAGCTGATGTAAGCCCCTCCGGGCCTGCCGGTACAAAGAGGACGTGCAGCCAAATCCGCACGTCCCCTTTTTTTTCGCTCCCTGTAACCGGTTGTACCAAAACCGGAATAACATAGCAAAGCTGTTATGCATTTCCGGTTTTTCTCACGGCTTTTTCGGAGCATTTATTCCTAATGTCCACCCCATTCTCCCAAAACTCTTGTAACTGTTTGACACTTTACGGCATCCGTCTGCACAAACCGCTTTTGCGATAGGACGGATGCCCCAAGAGCTTCCTATTCCCCGTAAAGGCTTTCCCGCAAATAATTCCGGTTCTTTTCAAAATCAACCTCCAGCACCGCCATTCCCCGGATTTTAGCGTTTTGGTAGCTGCCCTCCACCGGCACGCTTCCCTGTGCAATCTCATACCCCGGAAGTTTTACCGCCTCCAGACACAGGCGGTAACATTCCTGCGCAGTCAGGTTCGTAGTCAGGTTGGGCAAAAGCCCGTCCAGCAGGCCTTTCGGATTTTTGACCACCGCCCCCGGAAGGTTATGGAGCACACCGGCCAAAACTTTGCGCTGTCTCTGCGTGCGCCCGAAATCCGTACCGATATAACGGTTTCTGCTATATGCCAGCGCCTGTGGGCCGTTGAGATGAATCATGCCGTCCAACGAGGCATCCAGGTAATCCGTTCCCTCTGCCCGGCCGGTCAGCATGTTGTATTCCACCAGATACCCATTCACATACTGCACTTCCTCATTGGTCAACTCCAGATCCACGCCGCCCACTGCGTCCACCAAATTGGCAAAAGCCTCAAAATTGACCAGTACATAACGGTTGACGGTAATGCCCAGATTTTGCTCAATTGTATCCATCAGAAGTTCGGCCCCGCCAAAAGCATAAGCGGCGTTTAAGCGGTTGCCGTCATGCCCTGCGATATCCACATACATATCCCGCAGCAGGGAGGTCATCTGGATGCGTTTTGTCCGGTTGCTCACCGACAGCAAAATCATGGCGTCCGACCTTCCGTCCTCCCCGTTTTCCCGGGAATCGTTGCCAATCAGCAAAATGTTTGTGACGCCGTCCTCCCGGAAGTTTTCCGTCCGCACGCTCTCAATGGCCGAATAATGCATCCTGCCGTAAACCTGATGCACCGCGTAATACATACCGCCCAAGACCAGCAGGGCAAGCACCAGCACTGCACCAAGAAACCGACGCAGAAATTTATGCTTCCGCCTCCTTTTCTGCTTTTTTCCCGCCCTCTTTTTGGATGCCCCCTTCATAGGCACAGACCCCCTGCCCATCCTTCCGCGCTTTTGCCCGGCGTCGTGATAAAATTCGTTTTCGTCATCTTCATCCGCTTCTTCGTCTTCCGCTTCATATTCGTTTTCTTCATACGCCTCACCGGCGCATTCCCCTTGTCCCAGTAAAATATCCTGGTCCACATAGGTGATTTCCCCCCGGAAAAAATTTTCCTCCGGGTTGCCTCCAAAACCACCCTTTTTTTCGTTTTCGTCCAGTTCGCTTTTTTTCATAATTTTCCTTATTTCTGCCCTGCCCTTTACCTCACACCCGTAAAGTAAGATTCCAGAATCTGTTTGATATAATAATACCTTCTGGCATATGAATTTTCCACCCTGATGAGTTCAAAGCCGTGGGCCCTGCAAATCCTCTTTTTTTGTTCGTCCCGCTTTTTGACGGCCTCCCGGGCCATATGCTCCTTCCCGTCCAATTCCACTGCCAAAATGGGCGTCTGCCTGCCCCCATACTGGTGTTCATAAATGACAATGTCAAACCTTCCGCCGTAAAAAAGACGGTCATCCGGGATATTTTCCTGAAAAACCTGCGAGAGGGCCACTTCCTTTTTCACAAAACACCTCCGGCCATTGTTCAGTACATTGTCCAACGCATGGTTTAAGCTTACCAGAAACGCCTCCTCCGTCTCCCTGCTGTATGGCTTGATCCCCAGCGCCCGGGAAGTGGCCGCCTCGGATGTGACATGGCATTGGCCGTTCGTCCTTACATAATTTACCAATTCATACACATCGTCCCGCTCCCCGTCGCAGTGAAGGCGTTCCAACTCCCTGCCGCTTCCCAAAACCACCAGCTGCTCCCGCGCCCGGGAGGTGGCCACATTGATCAGTTCCTGGTTGTTCTTCAGCCAATCGTAGGTCCTTTTCGACGTCTGGTCCGTGAGGGCAAGGGAAAACAAAATCACATCCTTCTCATCCCCTTGAAACGCATGAACCGTTCCGCAGGTTGCACCCCGCAGCCCCTTTTCCTCCAAAACCTGCCGGATACACGCTTTCTGGTTGGCAAAGGGTGTAATAATCCCGATCTGCTTATCCGGATGCCGCCGTATATACGCTGCAATCTCTGCGGCCTCCCTGGGTGATGTGTTTTTGCAGTCCGTCCGGTTCTCCCCCACGTCCACCATCAAAAGGGGACGGTCCGACTGTACCTTGCTGGCAACATCCAGCCGGTTGTTATAGTATTTTACATTATTGAATTGGATAATCCGTTTATCGCAGCGGTAATGATGCCGGAGCAGGATTTCGTCGCTCACCGCGTCGCAGGCGAGGAATGTCTTATAAACGGAATTCTTCCGGTAATCATATTCCTCCGAAACGAGGTAACGCCGCCGCAAAACCTCATTGTCTTTGGGATCCAGAAGGATTACCGGGGAAAGCTGCTGCGGGTCGCCCACCAGCATCAGGTTTTTCCCCCGGATGATGGGGACAAGGGAAAGGGCCAGATTGCATTGGCTGGCTTCATCCAATACCACCATGTCAAAATACGGCTCCGGCCGTCCCAGCTTATGGGCGGAAATACAGGTGGTTGCCACCACCGGAAAAATGCGGAGAAGCCTTTTCATATTCCCTGCCTTCCCCATCCAGCTGTCAAACTCCTCCAGCTTCTGTTTTTCATCCTTCATGCGCAGGATTTTGAGCAAATCCTCATTCTTGGGTTCCCCCAGCCGCTTTATGTATTTCACCGACGCAAAATACAGGTATGTGCGAAAGCTTGCCGCATCGTCCGTTAAAAGCCGCAGCGCTTCCTCTTCCGTCACTTCCCCGATGTCCGAAAGCCTTTTTTTCACCGCTTCCAGCTGCCTTCCCTGCAAATCGGCCTGAAACGTCAGGTGCCGGTTACTTTTTAGCAGGCTTTCGATGGATTCCTTGCGTTCCCGCAGGGCAAGGATTTCCTCATGCTTTTTTAAAAGGGATGTCAGCTGTCTGGTCCGCACAATTTTGTCGTCCCGGTTCCGTCCCAGCGTGCCCTCATACACATGCACGTCTTTTACCTGTTCATAAAGCAGTCCGATCTGCAAAAGGCTCTGCGCCACCACAGCCCCGTTCCCCAGACGCAGCACCGGAAACGGAATGTTTTTTCCCTGCCGGTATTCCATCGTTTTTAAATGATCCACCACCGTATCAATGGGATGATTGTTGTAGGAAGAGAGCAGCACCGTTTTTTCATTAAAAAAGGCCGTCACAATGGTGTTGACGATAGTGTAGGATTTTCCCGTTCCGGGCGGTCCCTGTACATAGGTGAGGGGGTATTTGACCGCGTTGTGGATGGCCAGCAGCTGGTCAAGGTTCGCCTGCTTTTTTAAAAGGGCAATGGGATAATCTTTGCGCCGGACGGGCCTGCCGGTCATTTTCCCAAAAAACGCCTTCACCGGATCCGTGGGGCGGTTCTCC
>CARDPF010000023.1 GCA_948960675.1 uncultured Eisenbergiella sp. | reverse complement strand
TTTACATGGAACCGGGTGATACTGGGGGGCTATTTGGGGGGCGCGGGAGCGGTGTTTCTGCTGGGGGTTTTGCACCGCTTTGGGGTGGATCCGCTGGGACTGTACGAGGGGGTGGAAGCACCCTACCGGTTACTGTTTTTATCCACCGTCGGGCAGGCATCCTGGTATTCTTCCTATGTCTGTGTGGCATTGGTGTTGGGCGTTTCCCTTTTTCTGCTTGCGGATAAGACCATATGCCGGATCGGGCTGGGGCTGTTTTGCGCGTTGGGTTTTTCTGCTTTGGTGACGCAAAACAGCGACAGCGCGTTTGCCGCACTGGCATTTTTGCTGTTCGGTGTCTTTCTGGCTGCCTGTGACAGTCTGGATAAAATGGAACGCTTTTGGGAACTGGCGATTCTGGTGTTGGGAAGCTTTAAAATCACCGGTATCCTGCAGGGGATATTTGCGGACAGGGCGGTAAGGCTGGGCAGGCTTTCGGAATCTTTGTCACAGGGGCGGATGACCTGGATTGCGCTTCTGGCGGTTTGTGTGTTTTACCTGCTTTTCCTTTATTGGCGGCAGAAAAATCCGGGCCGGGGACAGCTAAAAAGGGGAAGGCTTTGGAGAAGGATTGCGGTTGGGGCAGTAGCAGCGGCGGTTTTTTGTTATGTGGGACTGCTTTGGGTGAATACGTCTGGGATATTGGAGGCATGGTTGGGGCTTGGAAGCAGAAACCAGTATCTTTTATTTGACCAAAATTGGGGGAACTCCAGAGGATTTACATGGAAATTTACGGTAGAGGCCTTTGGGGCGTTCCCGTTTTTCCGGAAGCTTTTTGGTGTGGGACCGGATTGTTTTTCGGCGTACTGTTACCGGGAGCCTGCGCTGGGCGCTGCTTTGAACCATTATTTTGGATGGAACCAGACGCTGACCAACGCGCATAACGAATTTTTAAACATTCTTTTCTGTATGGGGATCATGGGGCTGGCGGCCTTTGTGTGGCTGCTGGCGGCAGCTTTTTACGGCTTTTGGAAGGAAAGGAACGAAAATCCGTTGGCGCTTGTGGGGATATTGACAGTGCTGGTTTACAGCGCGCACAATTTCTTCTGCTATCCGCAGGTGTGCTGTACGCCGTTTTTGTTTTTGCTGTTGGGAGCGGCAAACCGTTCGGCTGCTTTTCGAAAAAATCCGTTCCGCAAACAGGACGGCAGCAGGTGAAAGATTGGAAATTGAAATTTTCAATCGCGGGATTTGTGTCTGCGCGCTGCAAAGCCATACATGGCTTGCCACAAACTCGTAAGCCATGTATGGCTTTGTGCAACAAAGCAGCGCAGAGATGGAGAAAAATATCCAAAAAACGGTAGCTTTTCTTAGGAAAACGGGATACATAGAAAAGCAGGGTTTTACCCATACTATCGCGGACGACATCGAAAACTGTCGTTTGCAGCCATGGGATGCGTACCGGTAAGACGCGCCCCATGGCCGCGCAGGGCAGTTTGTCCGGGAGGCGGGTATGGATATTTTATCGGGAAAAAATGTGAAAAAAGCAGTGGCCTTATTGGGCTTTTCCATCGTTTTGTATTTGGCGTTTAAATGTGCGTTTCCGGTTGCAGCGCCTTTTATTTTGTCGTTTTTTATCGTATATCTGTGTAACCCGTGGCTTAAAAAAGTACAAAAGAGGTTGCATATCCGCAAAGAGATTTTGCTGGGCGGGATTCTTTTGCTTGCCGCTGCATTGCTTGTTTTCGGGGGGTGGGGCATCGTTTCCTGGGGAACCGTGCATGCTGCCGACATCGGAAACGGGATGGCGGTAATACAAGCGCGGTTTGATGAGATGGTGCACGGCTGCTGCATTTTTATGGAAGAGAATTTTGGAATGGATGCTACAGGGACGGAGAATGCGTTTTGGGAGAAAATGAATCTTTTGACCCAAAACCTGCAGGCACAGGCGCTGCCGAAGGCTGCCTCGCAGTCGTGGCAATATGTGAAGGGCTTTGCCGGGACGGCGGCATTTTTGGGAGTCAGTTTTATTTCTTCCCTGCTTTTGTGCAAGGATTATGAAGCTATTTTGGAGCGGTGCGGGGAAAACCCTGTTTTTGCAGAAGTTTGGAAGTTTGTGGAAAAAACGGTTTCTTTGGTTGGCGGCTATTTGAAAGCGCAGGCGGTGATTCTGCTGGCCATTTCGGTGATTGCGGTTTTGGGCTTGTGGCTCGGGAGGGTGCGCGGCGGCCTGTTGCTGGGAATCCTGGCAGGCCTTTTGGATGCACTTCCCTTTATCGGTACAGGCATCGTGCTGCTTCCCACCGCGCTTTGGCAGCTGCTTTCGGGAAACGGGTTCGGGGCGGTGGCGGCGGTAGGTGTTTATGTGATTTGCATAGCCGTGCGCGAACTTTTGGAACCGAGGCTTTTGGGCAAACAGGTGGGAATGTATCCCATTGTGATGCTGTTTTCCGTTTATGCAGGCGTACAGGTCTTTGGACTGACCGGGATTTTTCTGGGGCCTTTGTATGTTGTTTTTTTCAGGGAAGGCGTAGATATTGCGGAAACCTTATTGACAAATCGGTAAAATTCCCCTATGATCAAAGAACAGGAAGATAGTAACGGTGAAGAGGAATAGTAGGAATGTAGCGGCGTTTCAGAGAGGGTTCCATGGGTGGGAGGAATCTGCGCACGGCATTTTGAACCGAACCTCCGAGTTTCTGTGAAAGCAGCGTAGTTCCGGCGTTAACGGATTTCGAGAGGGCGCATAGGCGTCAATTTGGGTGGTACCGCCGGATATCCGGTCCCTGCAGCAGGGGAGGATATCCGGCGTTTTTTATACGATGGGAAATTACATTTCTTATCGTATAAAAAAGAATGATAATGCGTACTTGCACACAGGGAAAAAGCTGCCTGACGGCAACCGCGCTCGACGCGGCGTGTGGTATCGCCGGTTGGTAAAAGAGAAAGGAGAAGAGATGGCAGACAAAAAATTGGTGGAGCAGATTACATCCATGGAGGAGGATTTCGCGCAGTGGTATACCGATGTGGTGGTCAAGGCAGAGTTGATTGGGTATACCAGCGTGAAAGGCTGTATGGCGATCAAGCCTGCAGGCTATGCGATTTGGGAACTGATCCAGAAACAGCTGGACGCCATGTTCAAGGAGACGGGGGTGCAGAATGTCTACATGCCCATGTTCATTCCCGAGAGTCTTTTGGAGAAAGAAAAAGACCACGTGGAAGGCTTTGCGCCAGAGGTGGCGTGGGTGACGCATGGGGGACTGCAGCCTTTGCAGGAAAGGCTGTGCGTAAGGCCCACCTCCGAGACCCTTTTCTGTGATTTTTATAAAGACGATATCCAGTCCTACAGGGATTTGCCCAGGGTTTATAACCAGTGGTGCAGCGTGGTGCGCTGGGAAAAGGAGACCAGGCCTTTCTTGCGTTCCCGGGAATTTTTGTGGCAGGAAGGACATACGGCGCACGCAACCGCCAAGGAGGCGGAGGAACGTACAATTCAGATGTTGAACGTATATGCGGATTTTTGTGAAAATGTACTTGCCATACCGGTGATCAAGGGGCGCAAGACGGAGAAGGAAAAATTTGCGGGTGCGGAGGCCACCTACACCATCGAAGCGCTGATGCATGACGGGAAAGCCCTGCAGTCCGGAACCAGCCACAATTTTGGCGACGGCTTTGCCAAGGCCTTCGGGATCCAGTTTACGGATAAGGACAATACGTTGCAATATGTGCACCAAACGTCCTGGGGAATGACCACCCGGCTGATCGGCGCCATCATTATGGTGCACGGGGATAACTCCGGATTGGTGCTGCCGCCCAGGGTTGCGCCTACGCAGGTGGTGATCGTTCCCATCCAGCAGCGCAAAGAAGGGGTTTTGGAGCAGGCAGGGAAACTAAGGGAGTGCCTGTCCGGATTCCGTGTCAAAGTGGACGATACGGACAAGAGTCCCGGCTGGAAATTTGCGGAGGCGGAAATGCGGGGAATTCCTGTCCGTGTGGAAATCGGCCCTAAGGATATCGAGCAGGGCAAATGCGTGCTGGTACGCCGGGATACCCGGGAAAAGACCGAATGCGGCCTGCAGGAGATAGAAGAAAAGGTGGGGCAGCTTTTAGAAACAATGCAGCGGGATATGCTGGAAAGGGCGCGGGCACACCGGGATTCCCATACCTATGTGGCAAAGGACCTGGCGCAGTTGGAGGAAATTCTGACCAATAAGCCCGGCTTTGTAAAGGCCATGTGGTGCGGCTGTCAGGCCTGCGAGGATCAGATCAAGGAAAGGTTTGCGGCCACCAGCCGCTGTATGCCTTTTGAACAGGAAAACCTCTCCGATGTGTGCGTGTGCTGTGGAAAGCCTGCGAAAAAGATGGTATACTGGGGGAAAGCTTATTAAGAGGAGGATTTGGGGTTATGAAAGTATTGGTTATCAACTGCGGCAGTTCATCTTTAAAATACCAGCTGATTGACAGTACAACGGAAGATGTCCTTGCAAAAGGATTATGCGAGAGAATCGGTATTGACAACAGCAGCGTGACGCACCAGAAAGCGGGAGGCGGGAAAAAGAAAACCCTCCTGCCCATGGCAGATCACACGGATGCGGTGAAGGTGGTAATTGATAAGCTGACGGATCCGCAGGAGGGCGTGATTGCGTCACTGCAGGAAATTGACGCAGTGGGACACCGCATCGTCCACGGAGGGGAAAAGTTTAAGGGTTCCGTGGTGATTGATGATGAGGTGATCGAGACCATCACGGCATGCAACGATCTGGCGCCTTTGCACAATCCGGCCAATTTGATCGGCATCCGTGCCTGCCAAAAAGTAATGCCCGGTGTGCCGATGGCAGCGGTATTTGATACGGCATTTCATCAGACAATGCCGAAAAAGGCCTATTTGTACGGACTGCCCCTTTCCTATTATGAAAAATATAAGGTGCGCAGGTACGGCTTCCATGGCACCAGCCATGACTTTGTGTCCGGGCGTGCGGCGCAGATTTTGGGGAAGGACCGGAAGGATTTGCGCATAATCGTGTGCCATTTGGGCAACGGCGCATCCGTGTCGGCCGTGCAATACGGGGAATCCGTGGATACCTCCATGGGACTGACACCCCTGGAAGGGCTGGTCATGGGAACCAGAAGCGGGGACCTGGATCCGGCTATCGTGGGATTTATCGCGGAAAAGGAAGGGCTGGACGCGGCTGGCGTGGTGGATGTCTGCAACAAAAAGTCCGGGGTTTTGGGATTGTCCGGCGGGCTTTCCAGCGATTTCCGTGATTTGGCAGAGGCGGCAGAAGGGGGAAACGAAGCCGCAAAAACGGCGCTGGAGGCGTATGCGTACCGCGTAGGAAAATATATCGGCGCTTATGCGGCGGCGATGAACGGCGTGGATGTGATCGCATTTACGGCGGGCGTCGGGGAAAACAACGCGGAGGTGCGGCAGCTGATCGGGCAGTATATCGGCTTTCTGGGAACCAATATCAACCCGGAACAAAATAAAATCCGCGGGGAAGAAGTGATTCTCTCCGACGAGGGTGCAAAGGTTGTGACCATGGTGGTTCCCACCAACGAGGAACTTGCAATTGCGAGGGAGACAGTGAGGCTGGTGGCAAAATAAAATATTGCAAGATTTTGTAAAAAAAGCCTTCAGGATTAGACCTGGAGGCTTTTGGTTTTTGGATGCATTATATACAGCATAGCTTACAATTCCGTAAGCTATGCCGTATCCGGGCCATTCTGTGCTATAATAAAATGACAGAAAATACAGGAGGCAGTGATTTTGGACAAATTATTGGTATTGGAGGACGACCAGTCCCTGATAGACGGCCTGCAGTATGCCTTACAGAAAAACGGGTTTGCAGTGACGGTGGCGCGCACGGTGCGGGAAGCGGGGCAGGCGCTTGCCGATCCCCAAAACAGATTTGACCTTTTGCTTTTGGATGTGGCCCTGCCGGATGGGACAGGCTTTGAGGTATGTGAACGGGTGCGGAGGGATGGCAGCCGGATACCGATTATTTTTCTCACGGCTGCGGATGAGGAGACCAGCGTGATCCGGGGCTTGGACGGAGGCGGTGACGATTATATCACAAAGCCGTTCCGTATCGGGGAACTTTGTTCCCGCATCCGGGCGCAGCTTCGGCGCGGCGGGACGATGCAGAAGCAAATGGAGGAGGGACTTTGTGCCGGGGATCTGCGCATTGATCTGCCCGGCAGCCGGGCCTGGGTGGGGGACCGGATGCTGGAGTTGACGGCAGCCGAATACCGGCTGCTTTGCCTGCTGGTGCAGAACGCAGGACGTGTGCTGACGCGCACGGCGATTTTGGACGCGCTTTGGGACGGGGGCGGTAATTTTGTGGATGACAATACCCTGTCCGTCTATATCCGGCGCCTGCGGGAAAAGGTGGAAAAGAATCCCTCCGAACCGGCGCATTTGCTGACGGTACGCGGATTCGGCTATCAATGGAAGGTATAAGGAACCGACATGGAATTTTTGTATGAAAAAGAGGCACGGCGCTATATGTTATTTTTGGCGGCTTTTTGGGGATTGCTGGTTGGAACTGCACTTTTTACGGCAAAATGGCAGGCGGAGGGAACAAAAAGGGTGTTGATGGAAAGGGAGCAGGAGATTGCGTCGGCCCTGCTTTTATCCGACGTTGCACCCGGTGTGATTGCAAAAGCGTACCGGAATCGTGAAGTTACAAAAGAGGGCATCGCCTTTATGAAAAAAACAGGATGGTCTATACAGAGCGAACCGTGGCTGCTGCCTGCCGTGGGGGAAAATGCCGTTTGGTTCCGGCGGCTTACCGTGGGGGTTGCAATGGCGCTTGGGGTGGTTCTTTTTGGCGGGACGGCCTCTTTTTTGCAAAAGCGCGAAAAACTCTACAAAAAGGTGGAAAAAGGAATTATGGCATTTTCGGACGGGGACTTTTCGGCGCGGCTGGACTGTGGGGAGGAGGGAACATTTCACCGAATGCTCCGGAAAATAGACGATCTTTCCCTGGCGCTGCAGGCAAAAGGGGAGGCGGCGCGTTTGGCAAGGCAGGATTTGCAGGATGCGGTTTCCGATATTTCCCACCAGTTGAAAACCCCACTGTCGGCGCTGACCATGTATGCAGAAATTTTGCTGGGGGAAGCCGGTAATCCGGAAGCGGTGCGGTCGTTTGCACAAAAATCCCTGCAATCTTTAGAAAGGATGGAATCGCTTCTTTTGACGCTTTTAAAGGTGATGCGTTTGGACGCCGGGGGAATTGTATTGGAAAAGGAGAGGTGCAGGGTGTCCGATCTTATCGGCCGCGCAACATCCCAGCTGCAGGAGCGGGCGCGGGAGGAAGAAAAACAAATTGTATGGGAGGGAAATCCGGAAGCAGTTTTGTACTGTGATTTGCTCTGGACGGCGGAGGCGGTTTCCAATCTGGTAAAAAATGCCCTGGATCATATGCAGGCAGGCGGGACAATCCGGATCGGGTGGCAGGAGTTCCCCCATATGTTTCGGCTGTGGGTGGAGGATGACGGCTGCGGCATTGCAGGGGAAGACATGCCGCATATTTTTAAACGGTTTTACAGAAGCCAAAACACTTCCGACCGGCAGGGCGCCGGTCTGGGGCTGGCATTGGCAAAATCCATTGTGGAAGGACAGGAAGGACTTTTGTCCGTGGAAAGCATTCCGGGGGAGGGCGCGCTTTTTACCGTCATGCTCCCCCTTACAAAATTGTAAGGGGAAAATCACCGTAATGTAAGACGGTTTTGCTATATTGGATGCAGAAAGGAGCATCACGATATGGAAATTTTAAAAACAGAAAACTTGGGCAAAACATACGGGCAGGGGGAGACGGAGGTTAAAGCGCTGCGGAATGTGTCTTTTTCCATGCAAAAGGGGGAATTTGCGGCAGTGGTAGGAGAATCCGGTTCCGGGAAAAGTACTTTGCTAAACTGTATCGGAGGGTTGGATGTGCCGACTGTGGGCAGGGTGTACATAAACGGGGAGGATTTGTTTGCCATGAAAGAAAACAACCGCACGGTTTTTCGGCGCAGAAATATCGGCTTCATATTTCAGTCGTTTCATTTGATTGCGGAACTGAATGTGGAGCAAAACTTGATCTTTCCGCTTTTACTGGATCATGTAAGGCCGGATATGGGGCAGGTTGGAGAGCTTTTGGAAGTGCTGAACCTAAAGGAGCGCAGAAAACACCTGCCGGGACAGCTTAGCGGTGGGCAGCAGCAGCGGGTGGCCATCGGACGGGCATTGATCACAAGGCCTGCGCTGGTATTGGCGGATGAACCGACCGGGAACCTGGATTCCAAAAATAGCCGGGACGTCATGGAATTGCTTTTTCAGGCGGCAAGGCATTATCAGCAAACGGTTTTGATGATTACACATAATCAGAATTTGGCTGCTTCGGCGGACCGTGTATTGCGCATTACGGACGGCGCGCTCACAGAGTTGGGAGGGACGCGCCAATGAAAAAAAGAAAAAATAGCGGCGAAATGAAAAGCTGGATGGCATTGATCCCGGTTTCCGCGAAGGTACGGAAAAAACAGAACCGGATGACGAACCTGTGCATTGTGCTTGCCGTCGCGCTGGTCTGCACCCTTTTTGGAATGGCGGATATGGCGATCCGCAGTCAAAAAATGCAGGCCATCCTGACAGACGGCAATTGGCATGCAGCCTTTAAAACGCTTTCTTCCGAGCAGGAAGAACTGCTTCGGGCGCGGACAGAGGTAGAGGTTTCTTCCTGGTACGATACCGTCAATTACAGACTGGATGAAGGGTATATGCTGGAAGGCGTCCAGACGGTTATCTGCGGCACGGAGGAGGAATTCCTAAACATGTTTCCCTCCGCGCAGATGGAGGAGGGGACGTTTCCGCAAAGCGCGGACAGCGCCGCTTTTTCAAAAGGGGTCAAAGAGAGGCTGGGGGTAAAGGTCGGGGACACGTTGGAGCTTGCGCTCCCGGACGGAAATCTTGTGCCCCTGAAAGTAAGCGGATTTTTGGGGGATACTTCCCTGCTTACCGTAACGGATGCGTTCGGCATATTTGTGGGCAGGGAGGCGTTTTCCCAAATTGCCCCAAAAGAGATGTCGGAAAGGAAGGATGGGGTCTGTTATGTGCGGTTTGTTCCACACTGTGATATCCAAAAAACGTTAGCGGATATCCGGGAACAGTTTTCCTTGCCGGAAGAACAGGTCGGGCAGAATACCAGACTGCTGGGGCTGATGGGGCAGAGCAGGGATCCTTTTATTTTGCAGCTGTATACGGTGGCGTTGGTGCTGGCGGTTTTGGTAATGGTGGCGGGAATTTTGATGATCACCGGAAGCCTTAACAGCAATATAGCCCAGCGTACGGGCTTTTTCGGTATGCTCAGATGCCTTGGGGCGACGCCGCGCCAAATTATCCGTTTTGTGCGGTGCGAGGCGTTAAACTGGTGTAAGACGGCAATTCCCATAGGACTTATGACTGGTGTTGTGGTAGTATGGCTTTTGTGTGGCTTACTGCGGGCGTTGAGCCCGTCCTTTTTTGGGGAAATGCCGGTCTTTGGAGTCAGTTTTGCAGGGATGGCAGCGGGTATTGTATTGGGGCTGGTTACGGTTCTATTGGCAGCACAGGCTCCGGCTAAAAAGGCCGCAAAGGTATCGCCGCTCACCGCCGTTTCGGGCAATGCGGGTACGGTTTATGCGGCCAAAAAGGCGGCCGGAACAAGATTTTTTCCGGTGGAAACCGCGTTGGGGATACATCACGCAAAAGGGAGCAAAAAAAATTTTTTGCTGTTGACGGGTTCTTTTGCATTCACCATTCTATTGTTTTTGGGATTTTCTGCGACAATTGATTTTATGGACCATGCCGTAACGGCGTTGCGTCCGTATACGCCGGATGTGTCTGTCATAAGCCTGTACAATACCTGTTCGGTTCCCGGCACGCTTTTGGGGCGATGGGAACAAAACCCGGCCATAAAGCGTGTCTACGGACGCAGGTTTGCTTATGATGTTCCGGCTTTGCTGGACAAAAAAGAAGGACGGGTGAATCTGGTTTCTTATGAAAAGCATCAGTTTAGGTGGGCCAAAAAGATGCTGCTTTCTGGTACGGTCCAGAAAGCGGAAAGCGGGCAGGGAGTCATGATCGAATATGCTTACGCCGGGGAAAATACCCTGCGGGAGGGCAGCAGGATCACGGTCAGCCTGCCCGGGGGAGGGACACAGGAGTTGGAAGTGACGGCGGTCTTGTCAAAAACGCCTTTTGACCGCGGCAGGGACGGGGTCGAGAATGTAATCTGTTCGGAGGAACTGTTTGAACGGCTCACCGGGGTAACGGATTATACGATAATTGATATCCAGCTAAACCATACGGCGACAGAGGCGGATGTGCTGCAGATCCGGCGGGAAGCGGGGGAAGAAACCGTCTTTTCCGACCGGCGGATGAGCAATCAGGAGGCGCGGGGCGCGTATTACTGCTATGCGGTGTTCTTATATGGTTTCTTGGCCATCATTGCGTTGATTTCGGCCTTCAATATTATAAACAGCATCGGGATGAGTGTGTCCGCACATATCCTGCAATATGGGGCGATGCGCGCCGTTGGGATGAGCAGCCGGCAGCTGGTGCGGATGGTGGCTGCCGAGGCGGGAACCTATGTATGCGCCGGAATTGCGGTGGGCTGTATCTGTGGGCTGTGGCTGCACAAATTTATTTTTGAGCATATGGTCAGCTTCCGCTGGGGCGATCCGTGGTATGTGCCCGTCCGCTACGTGTGCCTGATCACCGCATTGATTTTACTCTCCGCCGTGCTGGCCGTATACCGCCCCGTAAAACAAATCCGGAAAATGTCAATTGTAGAAACGCTCCGTAGTTGACACGCTGTTACAGTTTGGCTTCGCGCACTGTTACAAAACCCATTTTCCACGCGTGAAGTCGGGGAAGGCAACCGGCATGGAGCCGAGTGCGATGGACTGCTCGGACAGCGCGGTGACGGCCATCCATGCAGCCGCATCGTAAACGTCCACCGGCATGGGCTTATGGTTTTTTAGACAGTCGAAGAAAATTTTAAATTCAAGCCAGTCCATACCGTCGTGCGTACCCTGTACGCCGTCTGCAAGGTATTTTTTCCATACGGGGTGATCGTATTGTCCGGCATAGGATTCGGCGTTTTGGCATTGGTTTTTCAGCCAGGTAAAGTCATAGGCGCTGTCTGCCGGGCCATCCAAAAAGACGGAATCGGTCGCTTCCTCGTACATGCCCTTTGTGCCCCGTACGGTAAAGCCGCGGCTGTAAAAGCGGGGCAGGGTGGTGTCCAAGGTGAGGGTGATCGTCTCCCCATGGGCGCATTTTATGACGGTAGTCACGATATCCCCCTGCATAAAGACCGTATTTTTCAAACGTTCGTCCCCAGGCTTGTGTTCCTGTATGTAGGTATGCAGGCCTGCCGCCTTTGAGGCGGTGGAGGTGAGGGAGAGCATCCGGTTTCCGTGGTTGATATGCAGGATCTTGGCGATGGGGCCAAGTTCGTGGGTAGGATAATTTTCCGCATTGCGGTGCGTATAATTGCGGAGACGATAGTGCCTGTTTTCTTGGCCAAAGGAAATTTCCTTGCGCAAATCGTGGTGGTAGCCGCCCGCGCAATGGACAATTTCCCCAAACAGGCCCTGCTCCACCATATTGAGCACCATCATCTCCCTGCGTCCAAAGCAGCAATTTTCCAAAAACAGAAAGGGCGTCAGGGTTTGTTCGTAGGTATCCACAAGCTTCCAGCAGTCCTCGATTCCGTAAGCGCCGCCTACCTCCATGGCAACGGCCTTTTTGGCGCGCATGGCGCTTATGGCAATGTCAACATGGGATTCCCAGCCGCTTGCAATAATGATGGCCTCCACTGCCGGATTTTGAATCACTTTTTCATATGCCGTCTCCAATACTGCGTTTCCCCCGGCAGCTTTTACGGCGTCGGCGCCTTTTTGGGCCCGGTCCTCATAAGGATCACAGACTGCCACGACATCGGCCGCATGCATGGGAAGCACGACGGTTTCCAGCAGGGACAAGCCCCGGGCCCCCAGCCCGATAAATCCGATTCCAGTTTTTGTCATAAGTTTATTCCCCCTTACATCGTAGACCGTTTGACAGCCGCCAAGATTCCCGTAGGTAACGGCTGATCCAAACTGTTACCATCATACTATAGTTTCTGCCATATGACAATGAAAATCCCTGTGGAAATTCGGGTGTATTCGTGGTATGCTTAATATGGCTGCCAGAGGATAGCAAAGGAGGATTTTTAAGATGGAAGAAATTAAAAAAGGAATTGCGGATGCCAATGAGGCCGGCACAACGGAAACCATGGAAGACTACAGCAGGGAGCTGGAGGCATCTTTCCGCACAATAAACGAAGGGGATCTGATCGCAGGAACGGTGATCGACGTGAACGAGGAGGGGGTCACGCTGGATCTTGGCTATTATGCGCCGGGCGTTATCCGGACGGAGGATATCAGCAAAGATCCTGCGTTTTCTGTTCTGACGGATGTAAAGGTAGGAGACAGGATGGAAGGAACCGTCATCAAGAAGGACGACGGCGCAGGCAATATTGCACTTTCCTGCGTGGAAGCCGCAGAGACGGTGGGCTGGGAGAAGGTACAGCAATACTTGGAGGAAAAGAAAGCGGTATCCGTGAGGGTCAGCGAGGTGGTAAACAAAGGGGTGGTCGCATTTCTGGAGGGCATCCGCGGATTTATCCCGGCCTCCCAGCTTGCTTTAAGTTATGTGGAGGATTTGAATACCTTCATGGGTAAAACGCTGGACGTCTATGTGATTACGGTGGATCAGGAGAAGAAACGGCTTGTATTTTCCGCAAAAGACCTGCTCAAAGAAAAGGAAGCGGAACGGTTAAACCACAAGATCTCCATGATTGTGCCGGGCAGTGTGCTGGAGGGCCGGGTGGAAAGCCTCATGCCCTACGGTGCGTTTGTGGATTTGGGGGACGGGCTGAGCGGTCTTGTCCATATTTCACAGATCAGCCAAAAGAGACTCAACAAGCCTTCCGAGGCTTTGGCGGTGGGGGATAAAGTGCGCGTTAAAGTACTCAATACAACAAACAACAAAATCAGCTTAAGTATTAAGGCCGCCGCAGAGGCAACAGGGGCGGATGAAATTGAGGAAAAACAGGCGGCAGAATACAGTTCCGGAAAATCTGTCGGGACTTCGCTGGGGGATTTGCTCAAAGGGCTGAAACTTTGATAAACGGCTTTGGCATGCATGGCCGGCCGGGAATTTGGGGGTAACGGCCGGATTTTGGGCCGTTGCCTTATGGTACAAGAGGAGTCTGCAATGGCAGAGAATACGGAGAGCCGGATAAAAGAAAAGGAATATCCGGAAGAAATATTTTTTGAAGATGAGAGATTCCAAAATCTTATGATGCAATACCGTTGTGCGATTTTGGAGTTGGAAACCAAATTCCATGTTTTGAACACGGAATTTTCCCTGCGTCATAACCGTAACCCGATTGAAAGCATTAAAACCAGACTGAAATCCCCCCACAGCATTGTGGAAAAGATGCAGCGTAAGGGGTGGGAACTGACTCCCGAGAATATTGAGAAATATCTTTCCGATGTGGCAGGCGTACGCGTGATCTGTTCCTTTTTGGAGGATATCTACAGTCTGGCTACGGTTTTGACCAGACAGGATGACATTGTTGTGGTGGAGATCAAGGACTATATTGCAAGTCCCAAGCCCAACGGCTACCGCAGCCTGCACCTGATATTGGGCATCCCGATTTTTTTGTCCGGGGGAAAGAAGCATATGCGGGCGGAAGTGCAGTTTCGGACGATTGCCATGGATTTTTGGGCAAGTCTGGAACATAAAATGAAATACAAGCAGGATATAGAGAATGCGGAGGCTGTGGCGAAGGAATTGAAAAGCTGTGCGGATGCCATTTGTCATGTGGACCGCCGGATGCAGGATATACGCAGGATGATCGACCGGAAAAAGGAAAAAACGGAAAAGGCAGCCCCGGCAGGGGGCGGCGAAAATGTCTGGCATGAGAGTAAGAAAAGACCGCCCGGCGGGGAACGGTAGGAGGCGTGGATGGAAAACAGGAAAATGGATTTGCGCATCGTCAAGTATTTTTTGTTGGCGGCAGTGCTGGTATTGTGTATCCGGTATTTTGACGTCCTTCTTTTGGCAGTAGGAAAGCTGTGGGGGATTGCGGTTCCGCTTACCATGGGATGTGTGATTGCCTATGTGCTCAATATTATTATGCGGGCGCTGGAACGTCTTTATTTTCCAAAGGCAAAGAAGGGACTGGCACAAAAGTCAAGAAGGCCGGTTTGTATTATATTGTCGCTGGTTTTGATTGTGGCGGTGATCTATCTGGTGTTCCAGCTGGTAGTGCCGGAATTGGTGCAGGCGATCGGCATTATCGGCGCGGGAATTCCGGTATTGTTTGAACAGGCGACGGACTGGCTGGTTGCCAATGCGGAGGTTTTCCCGGGTATCGCGGAGGAATTGGACAGTCTGCAGATAGATTGGAACAGTCTGGGGCAAAATGTTTTGAACTATCTCAAAGCGGGAGTCGGCGGGGTTTTGAATTCAACGGTTTCGATTGTGAGCAGTGTGGTCAGCAGCGTGGTCAATTTTGTGATCGCACTGATTTTTGCCATTTATATATTGAGCAACAAAGAAAAATTAGCGGATCAGGGAAAACGGATTGTACGGGCCTATGTGAAACCCGGATGGAGGCAGGTCGCAAAGCGGATTGTCTGCACGGCAGACCAGGCGTTTTCCAGCTTCATTATCGGACAGATGACCGAAGCGGTGATTTTGGGGACGCTCTGCACGGTGGGTATGCTTTTGTGTAGGTTTCCGTATGCGCCGATGATCGGCGCGTTTATCGGTGCGACTGCCCTGATTCCGATAGTGGGGGCTTACTTGGGCGCTGCGGTGGGGGTGATTATGATTATGACGCAGGATCCCCTAAAGGCCGTCTTGTTTGTTGTCTTTATCGTTGTGCTGCAGCAGCTGGAGGGCAATCTGATTTATCCCAAGGTAGTGGGCAGTTCCATTGGCCTGCCGGGCATCTGGGTACTTGCGGCGGTAACGGTGGGCGGCGGACTTCTGGGAATTTCGGGTATGCTTTTGGGCGTGCCCACGGCGGCGACGGTTTATAAGCTGCTGGCTGTGGATGTGAACGAACGTAACAGCCGGCCGGCCGGTAAAAGAAAGCCCCAAAGGCCTGTTAATAAAGGAGGGGAACATCCTGCCAAACGTACGGAGAAGAGGCCGGAAAAATAAAAAAGGAGGGTTCAGGAATGGCTTTATTGCATGTACAGTTTTTTTCGGATGTGTTGGGAATGAGTATGGATATGGATGTGATCCTGCCCCAGCAAACCAACGGACAGATCGGAATGGAAGGAAGCGCTTCCGACGGGCGGTATAAAACCATGTATCTGCTGCACGGGTTCAGCGATGACCAGACTACCTGGCAGCGCAGGACTTCCATTGAGCGATATGTCAGCAAGCTTGGAATCGCGGTGGTAATGCCTACGACACATCTGGCATTTTACACGGATACTACCTATGGAATGAAATATTGGACATATGTTTCGGAGGAATTGCCGCGTATCTGCAGGGAATTTTTCCCGCGCATGTCCGATAAGAGGCAGGATACGCTGGCGGCGGGACTATCCATGGGCGGTTACGGCGCATGGAAGCTGGGTCTTGGGGCAGGAGAAACCTTTGGCGCGGCGGCATCTTTATCCGGTGCACTGGATATTGTGGAGGATTATAAGCGCAACGAGAAGGAAAATGAGAGAGTGGTTCCGGTGTTTGCAGGAATATTCGGGAGTGCGGCACAGCTGGAAGGCTCCGAAAATGATTTGCTGGCATTGGCAGACCGGCTGGCGGCCGATAAGGAAAAGCAGCCCCGCCTTTTTGCCTGGTGCGGTACGGAGGATTTTCTGTACCAGGGAAATCTGCGGGCATGGGAGCATGTCAAAAAGCTGGGATATGATCTGACCTGCTGCGAATCTGCGGGAGATCACCAGTGGAAATATTGGGATGAAAAAATCAAGGATGTGTTGCAGTGGTGGCTGGGAACAAAGCTGGATTTGGAGTAACGGGATAGTATTCTTTATGCAGGCCGGTTAAGTGTAAAAGACAGGGGGCAGCTTTCGAAAAAGCTGTCCCCTTGTCCCTGTTTAGGACATTACTCTTGGCGTTTCTAATAAGCTTGGTTTTCTACACAACTTTTCATGACGGCATGCGTGCCTTCATTTCTTACTTTCTCCAATATTTTTGCCACAACATCGGCAAATCCGTCCAACACCGTCAAATCCTCCCCCCAGAAATCCGTGTTTCTACAGACTGCATAGGCCAGCGCTCTGGGCGGATCCTGCCGGTGTGCCAGATAAAATTCCAGAATGCTTGTTTCATCGGAGACGGTGTAGTGGGAACCGTCCGCCCGGGCAGCCAAAAGGCCGCTGCCGGTCAGTTCAAAACCGCAGTAAAACGCGATATAAAAGGCAAAGGAGGCGGTCAGGCAGGCCGGTAATTTCCCGGTATTTTGCAGATAAGCTTTCAGGCTGGGCAATACCCTTGTCCGCCATTTGGAGGTGGAGTTTAGGCAGATGGATAAAAGGGCGTGATCAATAAACGGATTTTGAAACCGTTCGGTCACTAAACAGGCAAAGCCTTCCAATTCCTCCCTGGGCAGCGCGAGGGTGGGAATGATTTCCTCATAAACCGCTTTGCGCATGAATCCGCAGATTACGCCGTCTGCCATACAGTCCCGGACGGTATCCTGTCCCGCCAGATAGGCGTCTGCGGACATGGCGGTGTGCGCGCCGTTTAGAATGCGCACCTTCCGCTGTTTGTAGGGCTTGTAGTCGCCGGTAATAAGGACAGGGAGTCCGGCTTTGGCAAAAGGCAGTTCATCCTGCAGCCATTGCGGGCCTTTGATGACCCAAGAGCCAAAAACCTCCCCGGCAGTCAGGGCTTTATCTTCATATCCGTTTTCTTTATGCATAAGGGGAGCTTCGTTTTTGGGATATCCTGTTACGATGCGGTCTACCAGCGTGGAGCAAAAAAGATTTTCTTCTTCTATCCAGCGTACAAATGCATCCCCCAATTGCCATTGCCGGGCATATTGTAGTACACAGTCTTTCAGGGCTTTTCCGTTATCGTCAATGAGTTCGCAGGGAAAAAGGACAAACCCTTTCCCCTTTTCTTTTCCAAACCGTTGGAACCTGCGGTATAGAAGCTGTGTGAGTTTTCCGGGAAAACTAAAGGCGGGGGCATCGGCAAAGCGGCAGGACGGATCGTAAACGATACCGGCCTCCGTGGTGTTGCTGAAAATGTAGCGCAGATGCGGGTTTTCGGCGCAGGCCATCAGTTCTGCAAAGTCTTCATGGGCGTTGAGACAGCGGTCTATACAGGAGATCACGCGCTTATGATCAACTTTTTCCCCGGCAAAAAAGCCGCGCAGGTACAGGGTATAGAGTCCTTCCTGTTCATTTAAAAAGTCCCGGACATTGGGCCTTGTGCGGGGAGGCCGTGGCTGTACCACGGTCACTTTGCAATAAAACCCGGTTTTTTCATTTAAAATGTCCAGAAAGGAATCCACAAAAGCCCGCAGGAAGTTTCCCTCGCCAAATTGCAATGCTTTTGCGGGGGCGTCCGGCAGCAGATAGCCGCTATAGTGTTGTTCGCACAGTGTTGCGTAAGATAACCGTTTCATGTTTTTGATACCTTTCTTTTTATAAAGTGACGCCCTGCTTGAAAATTGCCATATCGTGAAAGCCGGCTTCTTCGGATTTCACCTTTTGTCCGCCGGCTACGCCCAGCACAAAATCCAGCAATTCGTCTGCAAGAAGGGACAGGGGCTTTCCTTCTGCCACAGGGCCGCAGTCAAAATCAATCCAGTTTTTCTTATGCGCACACAGCGGTGTGTTGCTGGAAATTTTGACGGTGGGAACCGGGCAGGCGAAGGGCGTTCCCCTGCCGGTGGTAAAAAGGACGATCTGTGCGCCGCAGGCCGCCAGCGCGGTGGAAGCGACGAGGTCGTTTCCCGGTGCGCTAAGGAGGTTTAGTCCCCTGCTATGTACCGGTTCCCCATAGGAAAGGACGCCGCGCACCGGCGTAGAGCCGGATTTCTGGACACAGCCCAGGGACTTGTCCTCCAGCGTGGAAATTCCGCCTTTTTTGTTGCCTGGGGAGGGGTTCTCGTATACGGTTTGGTGGTGTGTGGTAAAATATTTTTTGAAGTCGTCAATCAGCGTCACGGTTTTTTCAAACAAAGCGCCGTCCGCGCAGCGGTTCATCAACAGGGTCTCTGCGCCGAACATCTCCGGTACCTCTGTCAGGATGGCTGTGCCGCCCATGGCGATCAGGGAGTCGGTAAAGCGCCCGGTTACAGGATTGGCGGTAATGCCGGAAAAACCGTCGGAACCGCCACATTTGAGTCCGATAATCAATTCGCTGCAGCTGATGGGCTCCCTGTGAAAGTCTCCTGCGTAGGAGATCAGATCCTGCAGCAGGGCCAGTCCTTCTTCCAGTTCGTTTTCCACATCCTGACAGACCAGAAATTTTACACGGTTTTCGTCATAGGGGCCGATGTAGGATTTTAACACATCTACCCCGCTGTTTTCACAGCCAAGGCCTAACACCAGCACACCCCCGGCATTGGGATGGTTGATCAGGTCGGCGAGGATTTTGCGGGTAGATTCCTGATCGTCGCCCATTTGGGAGCAGCCGTAAGGGTGGGGAAAGGCGGCGACGGTATCAACGCTACCCCGTTTGTATTCCTGTGCCTTTTGGGCCAGTGTGGTGGCAATGTTGTTGACGCAGCCTACGGTGGGGATGATCCAAATTTCGTTCCGGATCCCGACTTTTCCGCCGCTGCGCCAAAACCCCAAAAAGGTGCGGGCCGGTATGGGGGGAACAGGGGAAAGCTGCGGACAGTAGGTGTAGGAGGCCGTATTTTCCAGACCGGTTTTCAGATTATGGGTGTGTACCCAGGAGCCGGGGGAAATCGGTTGTGTGGCACGGCCG
>CARDPF010000022.1:12573-19085 GCA_948960675.1 uncultured Eisenbergiella sp. | reverse complement strand
CTCTTCCGATCTTAAGCAGCCTTCCCCTCGTCCGGCGGCAAAAGTTCAAAAATCCGCTGTTCTTCAATCAGCATGTCATAAACCTGTGCATACACGGCATCATCCGCACATTGAAAAGTGACCATACCGCTTCCCTGCTGCCGCGCTTTTTGAAAAATATCCGACAGCCTCCCCCAATCCGCGGTCTCCAAAAAAAGCCCTTCCCTACGGTAATACGCATTCTTTACCGACGTACATTCCGGCAGGTACTGTCCTTCCTCCAGCACATGGGTCTCTTCCATCTGTTGTGTAGTCAGCCCAAAGCATTCATAGTTTACGACCGGAAAAGCAGTTTGGGGATACCCGGCCTCTGCCTGCCGGTAAGAAGCGTCCCCCCAGGTCGGATCCACATGATACCACTGCCCGTCCATGCATACCATATTCCAGCCATGTCTTTGCCCACCGATTTTACCGGTGACCAGCAGCGCCCCAATGCCCATTCTCTGGCACAACAGTTGAAATGTCTTGGCATATCCCTGACAAACCGATTTGCCGTTTAGCAAAACGGATCGGATATTTTGGTTGTCTGCGCATCCCAATTCATACTCCGTATGCAAAATCAGATACTCATACAGATATTTTACGGTTTCATAATCGTCACCTGCCGGGGCGCCGGCCAGCCATTCCTGTATCCGCTCCTCCATCCGCGCACCGCTGTCTTGTATTTCCTCCTTCCCCATCGTATAACCGCCCCTGAACACCATCCGTTTCACCACACTGCCAAGCCGGTACACCGTGGTCGTATAGCCGTCCACATAAAAAATTTCCGGATGGTCCGCCATCACACACTGGAATACCGAATCCACCAATTCCGTGTCCAGCACGGAAAGTTCCGTCTCCTTTTCCAATGCCAGCAGGGAATGCAGGATCTCTTTATAAAGCTGCCGCTCCTGCTGCGACCCAAGGGCGGTATAGGCATAATAAAAATCCTCTTCCTCTCCGTCGTCCGTCCCTGACTTTGCCGAAACCGCAACCACATCCTTGGCCTCCCCAAAATCTTGGGATATTCCTTGCCCGTTCCCGGCCGCAGCCGCAGCCGGCTCCTTTTGCCCGGCGCTTTCTGCCGACGCATCCTGCTGGTGCAAACCTGCACAGCCGCCAAACGCCAGCAGCGCCATTCCCAAAAACAAAGCTATCGCGTATTTGCCCATCTGTCCCCTAATCACCGCCGTCACTCAAATGTCTGTCTCAATTGCTCCCAAACTCAGAAAGCACAAGGCCTGCATTTCTGTCAAGCACCATGCCCACGCTCCAGGAATTGACAAACAAAAGCAGCGGGTTTCCCTTCAAATCCTGGACTTTTTTCATATCAGATGTTCCTACCAGTTTTGCCAAATCCACTTCCTCCTTATTCGCAATCCACCGGATATGCTCATAAGGGAGGGGATCCAGCCTGATATCCACATTATACTCATTCTCCAGACGGAACTTAAGCACGTCAAACTGCAGGACGCCCACCACGCCCACAATAATCTCTTCCATGCCGGTATTCAATTCCTGAAAAATCTGGATGGCCCCTTCCTGTGCGATCTGGTTAATTCCCTTAACAAACTGTTTACGCTTCATGGTGTCCAGCTGGCGTACCCTGGCAAAATGCTCCGGCGCAAACGTGGGAATCCCTTCGTATGAAAACTGTTCTTTCGGCATGCAAAGTGTATCCCCGATGGAGAAAATTCCCGGGTCAAACACCCCGATAATATCCCCTGCATATGCCTGTTCCAAAATCTTTCTGTCATTTGCCATAATCTGCTGTGGCTGGGAGAGGCGCATAACCCGGCCTCCCTGCACATGCCTGACTTCCATATCGGCGTCAAACCTGCCGGAACAGATTCTCATAAACGCAATGCGGTCCCGGTGGGCCTTATTCATATTTGCCTGAATTTTAAAAACAAAGGCAGAAAAACCATTCTCCACCGGATCAATCAGCCCCAGATCCGCCTTTCTTGGCAGCGGCGTGGTAGTCATCTGCAAAAAGTGATGCAAAAAGTCCTCCACACCGAAATTTGTCAACGCGGAACCAAAAAACACCGGCGTCAATACACCGGCCCGCACTTTTTCCAAGTCATACGCTACGCTTGCGCCGTCTAAAAGTTCAATCTCCTCCAACAGCTTGTCCTTTAGGTTTTCCCCCACAAACCCGGTGAGCCTGTCCAACTGATCCAAAGGAATCTGTGTCGCTTCCCCCTCCCGGGTTCCCTTTTCCGTATCGGAGTACGTGATCACACACTTTTTCTCCCGGTCATATACCCCTTTAAAGCTTTTTCCGGAACCGATGGGCCAATTCATGGGACAGGTCGCGATCCCCAATTCCTTTTCAATCTCATCCAGCAAATCGAACGTATCGTTGGCATCCCGGTCCATTTTATTGATAAACGTAAAAATCGGAATCCTGCGCATGACGCAAACTTTAAACAGCTTGCGGGTCTGTGCCTCCACACCTTTGCCCCCGTCAATGACCATGACCGCACAATCCGCCGCCATCAGCGTACGGTAAGTGTCCTCCGAAAAGTCCTGATGCCCCGGCGTGTCCAAAATGTTGATACAGTACCCGTCGTATTCAAACTGCAGAACGGAGGAGGTAACGGAAATCCCCCTCTGCTTTTCGATTTCCATCCAGTCCGATACCGCATGCCTGGCCGTCGCCTTTCCCTTTACCGAACCCGCCAGATTGATCGCCCCCCCATAAAGCAACAGCTTCTCCGTAAGCGTCGTTTTCCCTGCATCCGGGTGGGATATAATCGCAAATGTCCTTCTTCTGTTAATTTCTTCCTTTAAATTCTCCAATGGTCGTTCCTCCGCTGTTCCCTTTTATATCCCAAGCATGGACGTTCCTGCAAACGCCGGGGTAATCCCAAAATAATCCAGCACAGTGGACGCAATATCCGCAAAGGTATCCCGGGTTCCCAGGTTTCCGGGTATCACGCTGGGACCTGCCATCAAAAAAGGCGTATATTCCCTTGTATGGTCCGTGGTCTTTGTGTAGGACGGATCACAGCCGTGATCTGCCGTTATCATCAGGATATCCTCGCTGCGCAAAAGTCCCAACAGCTGCGGCAGCTTGTCGTCAAAATAGGAAAGCGCCTTTGCATACCCGTCGATATCCCGCCGGTGCCCGTAAAGCATATCATAGTCCACCAGATTCACAAAACATAATCCCTCAAAATCCTGGGCCATATATGCCATGGTTTTCCCAATGCCGTCGGCATTGCCCGTTGTGGTCACATATTCCGAAATTCCCTTTCCCGCAAATATATCCCGGATCTTGCCCACACCGATCACCTTTTTTCCCGCCTCCACAAGCTGATCCAGCATCGTGGTACCGGGCGGCATAAGGGAAAAATCATGCCGTCTGGGCGTTCTGGTGTAGTTGCCGCTCTCCCCTGTAAAAGGACGGGCAATCACCCTTCCTACGCCATGCTCCCCCACAAGCTGGCTGCGCGCAATCTCACAATAGCGGTATAATTCCTCCACACCAACCACATCCTCATGGGCCGCCACCTGAAACACACTGTCCGCCGATGTGTATACAATCAAATCCCCTGTCCGTACATGTGCGTCTCCGTACTCCTGAATGACCGCCGTCCCGGAATAGGGGCGGTTACACAATACTCCCCTGCCCGTGGCCTCACAGAAACGGTCCAGCACTTCTTTCGGAAAACCGTCCGGATATGTGGGAAGCGGCTTGGGGGAATAAATACCGGCAATCTCCCAGTGGCCGATGGTCGTATCCTTTCCTCTGGAAGCCTCTTTCATCCTCGCAATCCTACCGGTAATCCGGTCTGTGTCCGCATGCCACTCCACTCCGTCCAGATTAAAAAGTCCAAGCCTGGCCATATTGGGCATCTTAAAATATGGGCTGGAAGCGGCCGCCCGCAAAGTATTGGTTTTGGCATCCCCATAGGAAGCCGCGTCCGGCATCTCTCCGATTCCCACACTGTCCAACACAATCAAAAATACTCTCTTCATCCCCCAACTCTCCTTTACCCGAAACGGCAAAGCCCTGTGCACAGTTCCTCCCGCGATCGGTGACCGTATTTTGAAATACATTCTAAACCGGCATGCGCCATTGCTGGCACGCCACCGCATGTGAAAGCCGTCCGCTACGCGCTCATGCAGCCACCGCAGGTATTCACAGTCCGGGCCCGCGCCCGCGCGGTTCTGCCGACCTGCCCGTCCGATGTCTGTGTGCCTGTGCATGCCAGGCATGCCCATTCACACAGCGCCGTCCGGGGCTTTCACAGTAGTATACCACACTCTATTTACTTTAGCACATTTTTTCACGCACTGCAACGTTACTGTTTCGCAAAACATGTAAAATCCGGTAACAGTTCAGACAGGTCTGAACTGTTACATCTATTTTACGGTCATCGGGTTAATCACGATATTCTCCGCCGCTATCCCGGTCTTTCTTGATACGATATCCTCTATCTGCGCACATTCCACATCGGTCAGCGTCGCCAGACCCACCACCACATCTGCGCTGTCCTGTGTAATGGTGACAACCGCATCCGTAAACCCTTTCGCCTCCAAAAGAATCTCCGCCGCCGTCTCCCGTTCCGCCACATCCGTCAGCGCAATCATATTGTCCACGGCCTCCTGCTTCTGGGATTCCGCAATGTTGGCGTTATTGATGATCTCCAAAAGGGTTTCCTTATTTCTGGCGCGGGTCTGCTCTTTCAAAAGCTTGGCGCCCGACATCGAAGATACTCCCGCCGAACTGGTATACACCGCTTCTCCCGGTATCTCCCCATCCTGCACTTCGGCCTCCTGGCTGATCGCGTCCGTATCGACGACGTCCTCCGCCATCCCCTCATCCATATAATCCGATACCACAGTCAGGTTGGACTGATCCGCTACCTGCATATCCTCATCCAGGTAATTTTCCACGGCAAGTCCTTCCGCATCCGAATCCAGGCTGGGAATATCGTAAGCAACGTCATCCACAGGCAAATCCAGGAGTCCCTCCATATCCTCCTGTGCGTTTTGCGCCCCCGCGCTCACCATTTCCTCTTCCCCGATCTTTGTGCCCGCAAAATTCAGGTAACCTGCCACTGCGATCATAATCGCCAACGCCGTAATCATGATCTGGTTGCGTTTGAACATGTTTTTCAATTTCTGCACCCTCTGCTTTCCTCATTCATATTCAGCGACAGCATTGTCCGTTACGCCTCCTTCTCCCTGACGGATGCAGACCGTAACCGCTGTCTACTTTGCTGTCACCAGTTTTGCTACTTTTATTTTATGAGCTTCAATTCCAAATAATGCCACAATCACGTCCGTAATATTCTTTTGGATGACCGGCTCCCCGCCCCCCTGCGCCAGTACGGTCACGCCCCGTACCTGTGCGGCCAGCGTCTTTTTCACATAGGGCGTCCGGTTTCCCTCCCTATCCGTCGTATACACCGTCTCCTGCCCCAGGTTTTGCGACTCCGTGCTGCGGCTTCCCCCCAGCGAATCGTTCTCCCCCGTCTTTGCAACAGCAGACGTGGGATCCTTCTCCACCACCTGCTCCTGCGTGGAAGAAAACGTGATCATCACCTCCGTCTGTCCTACCCCGTCCATGTGGGACAAAAACTGTTCCAGCTTCCGTTCCAGTTCCGCCCCATAATCTGCATTTTCCTCCTGCCTTTCTTCCATCATACCATTCGCTGTGTCCGATAGTTGGGACTTTATCACGGTTTTTTCTTCCTTTTTCCCCGCCGGGAGGGCGATCACCATGAGCAAAAGTCCCAGAAGCGCAAAGACGATCAAATTGTCCCGGGTCATCATTTTTTTACACCACATCTTCCAATTACTGCCGTTCAATGACCTCCACCCTCCCTGCTTTCATTCCCAGTCCATCCGCAAAAATTTCCGCCAAATCCTCTCTCTGCCTGCCTCTTTGGGCCCCGGCGCCGGCCTTAGCTACGCTGTCTTTGGGCTTTGTCCCCCCTTCCTCGCATGAAATTTGCAAAATTTCCACCGGTTCGATCGCCCCCTGCAGCTGCAAGACGTTTGCAGGTGCAGCGTCGGCCAGCTTTTTCACCGTAATGACCACCACGCCGTCCTCAATATATACATCCTTCACTTCTACCCCGGCTTGTTCGGCCTGTTTTTGCACACACTCCTCCACCGACAATACCATGCCGTTTTCCACAAGGGCCCCTTCCCCCTCCATGAGATCCGCCAGCTGTCCGGAAAACATCTCGCTGTCCGTTTCCAGCTGTCCGACCCGTTCCCAAAATGTCTGCTTCCATCCCTCCTCCAAAAAGGAAAACAGCGGTACCGCCAGCTGGGACACCACCACCAACGCTACCATCATTTTTCCGTACCGGTCATATTTGTCCCCCGGAAAAAAATGCAGGATCATTCTGCCGATCACCATAAATATTGCTGCCTGCCTTAACGTCTCCAAAAACACCTGCATACGCCCTCCTAACGCCGCTTTTATACGGTTTTGGCAAATCCGGCCTACCGCGCCGTTTCCTGCCGCC
>CARDPF010000022.1:0-12563 GCA_948960675.1 uncultured Eisenbergiella sp. | reverse complement strand
TGCAGGCTTTTCATCCGTTTCCCACCAGACAGGTGATGATGGCCACCATGATAAAGAAACAGGCTACACTGCTTGCCACCAGCCGCAAGGAAAGAAATACGGCATCCGCCGTCCGCAGAATGCACACCGTCAGCCTTTTGTCCGCCACTGCCCCCACCAGCGCGCCCCCCAGCTTCAGCATTGCCCCATATAAGAACAGTTCCGCCACCGGCCAAAAAGTCAGCGCTGCCAAAAGCAATAGGATAAACATGCCCAGACTGTTTTTGAGCAATACCGCAGAACCCAGTAAAACCTGTGTGGCCGAATCCGCCAGCCCCCCAAGTCCGGGAATGGCGGCCACCGCTTTCTGCGCAGCACTTCTTTTTAAGCTGTCTATGGCCGGCGCCACCATGGACTGCAGCACCCCCAGCCCCGTCACCAGAGCCAGGGAAATTTTTGCAGCCGACCGGAGCGCCTTTTCCAAAAGTTCCATGAACGCGGCAAGCTTACCGTCCTCCCACACGCCGTTCATCAGCAATAGCAGCATAAAAACCGGCAAGAGCGGCAGACAGATGCGCAAAATGAAATGCTCCACCACAAAAATCAGGAAAAGCGCCATCTCATAATAGCCGGTCGCCGTCACACTCCCCGCCGCAGGCCCCATGCTCAGACACAACGCAGGCAGGGCAAGCTTTGAAAACCGGGCCGTCATTTCCAGTGTCTGCCCCGCCACGGACAAGCATTTGGTAAACAATTTCAAAAGAATCGCCAAAAGCAGCAGGTAAAAAACCGAATGGGCAATCTCTGCAATCCGGCGGTTTTCAAAGCTTGCCAAGAAACCGGAAACCAGCACGGATAAAATCCCCAAAACAAGAATGGAGGCAAAAACCCCCTTCATGTCCGCAAATCCCCAAAGCCTGCCGTTAAAAAGTCCCTGCCAAACCATCCCTGCCGCTTCTTTTACCCTTCCCGCCAATAGCTGTTCCATGACTTCCGGCAAATCCAGGCTTTTCTGCGCAAACAGGCCGTCCAGCTTCTCCATCATTTCCGTCAAATCCAGCTGTTCCAGATAATGTTCCATACCCTACCCTGCAAATCCCGCGATCGTTTCGATCAGTGCCAAAAAGACAGGCATTCCCGCAAACAAAATCGCTACCTTTCCGAAAAGTTCCACCTGGGAGGCAACCGCCCCAAATCCGCTGTCCCGGCAAATCCCGGCAACAAATTCGCTGATCCAGGTAATTCCCACCACTTTAAAAAGGATGGAAAAGTAACGGCTTCCCATGGAAATGTACCCCATCAGCGCTTCTATCTGTTCCCGGACCTGACCCATATACGCCGCCGTGCCTGAAAAAATCAGCAGGCAGATTCCCAGGCCAATATATATGCCATATTCCTGCTTCCCGCTTTTGAACTGGATTCCCAGCAAAACCCCCAAAAGCGCGACCGCCCCCACCTTCACAAACGCCAATCCCCAAAACCTCCTTCCAAACCGTAGCTGCTGTTTGTCACAGGGAAAACAAAGTCTGCACCATTGTAAACAGATCATTGATATAGGGTACGATCCAGCTTAGCACCAGAATCAGGGCCGCAAGCGACAGTAAAAAAGCATGTTCCTCCCTCCCGCTATGCTTCAAAACCTGACTCAGGATCGTAACCAGCACCCCAACCGCCGCTATTTTAAAAATCAGAGTGATTTCCATGCCTTCTTCTCCCTACAACAACACAATTACAGCCATCAGGCTCAGCGCAATGCAAAAAGCCATTGTAATCCGGTTCTCCTGCTTTTGTGAAAGCCTGGCGGACGATGCCGCTTCCTGCATCCGGTCCGCAAATTCCCGCACCGCCGCCTCCTGCCTCAAACCGTCCAAAAAATACACGGTGTCCGGAAAGGAAAGCGCCAGTCCCTTTTCCCCACACTTTAATGCCGTCCGGGACAAATACACCCCCATTTCTTCTTTCCAGACCCTTTGCACATCCTGTCCGCTCCCGTCCCCTAAACGCCGGCCCACCTGCGCAAGGGCATCCCCCAGCAAACATGCAGTTTCTTCCCCGGCTCCTCTGCCAAACCCGGCAGGGTTTCCGTACCTTTCCCGCAGCCGCTGCCCCGTCTCCGTCAATATTTCGGGAAGACAGGCACGGCTATAGGAAATTTCACCTGCCATCAGTGAAAATGCCTTTTCCAACGCTGTAAGCTGTGCAATCCGCCGTTTTCTGTCCACGCATACGCAAATTCCCGCCCCCACGGCACCCGCTACCGCCATACAGCCTCCGATCAGTTTGAGCATGGAACCTCCTTTGCCAAACCCCTGCCGTCCCCGTCATAAATTTGTTCCACCAAAAACTTTTTATCCCGTTTTCCCAATACCAAAAACCGGCCAAAGGCCCGGTTTTTGACAAGGGGCGCCAAAAAAGGCTTTTGGCAGACCTCGCCAAAGGATGCCCCATGGACGGTGGCCGTCACGCAGCAGCCACATTTGAGCGCCTGCTCCAGGGCTGCAATATCGCCTGCGGATCCCAATTCGTCCACTGCCACCATTTCCGGCGCCATGGAGCGCAAAAGCATCATCATCCCTTCCGCTTTTGGACAGCCATCCAAAACATCCGTCCGGCTCCCCACATCTTTTTGGGGAATCCCCTGTATACATCCCGCGATCTCAGACCGCTCGTCCACCAGTCCTACCGTCATTGCCTGTGCCCACCGGTTCCCATCCGAAACCAGACGGACAATATCCCGCAGCAATGTGGTTTTGCCGCATCCCGGCGGTGAAATAATCAGAATATTGGCCAACCTGCCGTTTTCGTACAGCCAGGGCATCACCCGGTGTGCCGCCCCTTTGACTTCGCTTGCAATCCGGATATTCATGCTGGACACATGACGGATATTTTTTACGGTACCGTCCGGCGCTAAAACCACTTCCCCGGCAATACCCACCCGAAACCCGCCGTCCGTACTGATATAGCCTTTTCCCATCTCCTCCTCAAAGGCGTACAGGGAGTATCTGCACAAATGCTGCAAAATCTGCTGCAATTCTTCTTTTGGCAGCCGGTATGCCCGGTCCGGCTTTTGGGTCAGGCCGCCGGATTCCTCCAAATACCACTCCCTGTTTTCCGCATACACCATCACCGGACGCAGGGCGCGCAGCCGGATCTCGCGGAGCCGTTCCCCCTCCTTGGCCACCTGCCCCCATCTGCCGCGAAGGGGCTCCGGGAACAGGCGGATTATCTCTTTTCCTGACAGCATACATATCCCTCCCCCGGCATTGTATCCCTGACCCTTTCCTCCCCTTTGCCAAACCACGCCAAAAGTTCATGGGCAATCAGGGGAAAAGCCGCCAACCCCGTCAAATACATCCATTCCCAACGCGCCAACCGGGCCGTTTTGAAAATCCCCACGAAAAACGGAAATTCCGTCACGCCAAACTGCAGGAGAAATCCTGCCAGACAGGCAAAAATCATCACCCTATTTTCCAGATGGTTCATGCAAAAAACCGATTTGCGCACATCCCGCATCCCTACCGCATGAAACAGCTGGGACATCCCCAGCACCGTAAACGCATAGGTCTGGGCCCGCAAAAGCACTTCCTCCTGCCCTAAAAGCACCGCCGCCATTTCCAGGGAAAACGACAGTCCCCGTGCCTTTAGCATGCCAAACGGAACCGTGAAAAAGGCCGTAAGGCTGATTCCCGCAATCAAAATCCCGTAAAATACGGTTTTGGACAGGCCGCCGTCCGCAAACAAACTCTCCTTTGCCTCTCTGGGCGGACGCCGCATCAGGCTTTCCCCGTCGTTTTTGTCCACCCCCAGCGCCAGCGCCGGAAGGGAATCCGTAATCAGGTTAATCCATAAAATATGTACGGACTTCAGCGGGGAGGAAAGCCCCAACAGCACCGCAGTAAACATCGTAAGAATCTCCCCCAAATTGGAAGAAAGTAAAAAGATCACGGATTTTTTAATATTTTCATATACCCCCCTGCCCTCTTCGATGGCTTTTTCGATCGTTGCGAAATTGTCATCGGCCAACACCATATCGGAGGCCTGTCTGGCCACATCCGTCCCGTTTTTCCCCATGGCAATCCCGACATTGGCCGCCTTTAAGGAAGGGGCGTCGTTGACCCCGTCCCCGGTCATGGCGACAATTTTGCCGCTTTTTTGAAAGCCCCTGACGATCTGTACCTTATGGGCCGGGGAAACCCGGGCGAATACCCGCACATTTTCCAGCCTTTCTTGCAGTTCTTCCTCGGACATACCGGAAAGCTGTTCCCCCCGCATGCACTGGTCCATGCGTTCCACAATGCCCAGCTGCTTTGCAATGGCATAAGCCGTCTCCACATGGTCGCCCGTAATCATTACCGTGGAAACCCCCGCCTGCCGAAAAGTTTGCACCGCCTCTGCCGCCTCCGGGCGGATCGGATCTTTCATCCCCACCAACCCCAAAAACGTCAGTTCCTGTTCCCGGATGCCCTCCCCTGTCCGGCAGGCTACGGCCAGCACCCGCAACGCCTGCGCGGCCATCTTACCCGCCGCCTTCTCAATCTGCTGTCTGTAAGCTTTGGTCAGCGCAACCGTCTTTTCCCCCACCAAAACGTTTTTGCATCTCTGTAAAATCCGGTCCGGCGCCCCCTTTGCATACATGACAAAGCCATCCATGCAGCGGTGGGAGGTGGACATCATTTTCCGGTCGGAGTCAAAAGAAAGTTCCTCAAGGCGCGGCATGTCCCGCTCCAGCGCCGTTTTCTCCATACCGCATGTTTTCCCGAAATCCAAAAGCGCCAGTTCCGTCGGATCCCCGATGCGCTCCCCCTCGATACAGGCATCGTTGCATAACAGCATGGCCTTTACAAATTCCCGGTTGTCTGCCGCCCTTTCCCCCACATCCTGGTATTTCTGGTCCGTAAAATAAGCCGTCACCGTCATCTTGTTCTGGGTCAGGGTTCCGGTTTTGTCCGAACAGACTACGTTTACCGCCCCCAGCGTTTCCACGGAGGGGAGGCGCCGGATAATCGTATGTACCTTTACCATTCTTGTCACGCAAAGCGCCAGACACAGCGTCACCACCGCCGGAAGCCCCTCCGGCACCGCCGCCACGGCCAGGGAGATCGCGGTCAGGAGCATCTCAAAAACATCCCTTTTTTGTACGATGGCAATCAAAAACAGCGCCACACAGATTCCCAGCGATAAAAGGCTGAGCATTTTTCCCAACTCTCCCAATCTGCGCTGCAGGGGCGTAGGTTCCTCCCTGCCTTCCCCCATCATTCTGGCAATCTTTCCGATTTCCGTCCCCATGCCTGTAGCCGTCACCAGGCCTTGTCCCCGTCCCCCTGTCACAACGGTGGACATAAAAGCCATGTTGCGCCGGTCCCCCAGCACCGTGTGCGCGTTGTCCGGCGCAATCCACCCTGCATCCTTCCAGACCGGTACCGCTTCACCGGTCAGTGCGGATTCCTCCACCTGTAGTCCGGCCACGGATACCAGACGCAGGTCCGCCGGCACCTGCATCCCTGCCTCCAGGCAAACCAAATCCCCGTAAACCAGTTCCTGCGCTAAAATCTCCGTTTTCTTCCCGTCCCGCATCACACAGGCTTTGGGCTGTGTCAGCTTTTTGAGGGAATCCAGTGCCTTCTGCGCTTTCCCCTCCTGCACCACCCCTACAAACGCATTCAATCCCACTACCGCAAGAATGATCATGGCGTCGCCTGTCTCATGCAGAAAAAGGGAGATGGCGGCTGACGCCAAAAGCACATAGATCAGCGGATCGCTTAGCTGCTCCATAAAGGAAACGAACAAACTTTTTTTTCCTATTTCCTGCAGGACGTTGGGGCCCTGCTCCTGGTATCTTTTCTGCGCCTCTGCGCCGGAAATCCCGCGCACCGTATCGCTCTTTAGTATTCCACAGGTTTCCTTTGCCGTCTTTGTCTCATACATTCTTAGCCCACTCCTTATCCCGGCGCCCACGCAGCCGCCCGGTCTGACTGCGTCTGGGAAGCCGTTAGCTTGTACACTGATATACCATATGAGTTTGTCCGGGGAAATATGCGCTGCGTATGAAAAAGGGCAGACCAGGGAACTGAACAGTCGTTGTTACGATTCACGAACTTTAGAAAACGTCCTACAGACAGGGAGTGGAATTATGCAGCAGACCGGACACCACGTCACTGGGCGGTTCCTTGCGCATGTCACCATGCGCAAGAAACCGCCCAGTAACGTGGCGCCCGGCCTGCTGCATATTCCACATGAATTTGACACTTCCGGCCAAAAATATTATCATCATCCTATACGTAAACGCCACCAGACCGCAAACGGATATATTTGTGCAAACACGGACAGGACTTTTGTGCTTTTTTCATCTATCATAAAGACAGTTCAGGAAAACCTGAACGGTTACACAAGGAGGTTTTTCACGTTATGCCCCTGCACCTTATACAACAGGCCATCTCCTACATGGAGGAACACATTTGCGAAAACATAAACTATGTGGCGGCCGCCAAAAGCGTCCACATGTCAGGTTATGATTTTCACCGGGCATTCCGCTTTCTCACGGGAATGACTGCCACCGAATACATCCGTAACAGGCGGCTGACGCTGGCTGCACAGGAACTGCAGTCCACCTCTGCCCCGGTGATTGCCATTGCGCATAAGTACGGCTATGAATCCCCGGAAAGCTTTTCCAAAGCTTTTTTGCGGTTTCACGGTTCCACCCCAAAGCAGGCGCAAAAAAAAGGTGCAAAACTGCATCTGTTTAATCCCCTTGTGATCAAAATCACAGTGAAAGGCGGTAGTATTATGGATTACAGAATGGAACACAGCAAGGCAAAAAAGTATCTTGTCGTCCAAAAGGCTTTTCTAAATGAAACCCTTCTGGACGACAACGGCCAAAGCATTCCCGATTTTTGGGCCGATTGTCACCAGAAAAACCTGATAGAGCCCATGAAGGCGCTGCGTCCGGATAAGAAAGGGGATCTGTACGGGATGTGCGGCCCCGTAAGGGAAAACGAAACCCATTTTTATTATGGAATCGGAATTCTTGTGGATGCGGATACCGATGCAGACAAATTGGAAGAATTTTTACAGAACGGATACTCCATTTGGGAAACCCAACCGGCAGATTATGCCGTATTCCAATGTACCAGTGTCGACGGGCTGGGGGAAACATGGGACAAATTTTACAAAGAATTTATCCCGCAAACAGGCTACGTGCAGGCAGATGGCCCGGATTATGAATACTATCCCGAGATTGCAAAAAACGGCCTTTTCTGCGAATTGTGGGTTCCCGTTTACCGTCCGGCCTAACAGGCTACATGCCCTGCCGGGCGGATGGTTCCTTACGCATGTATACATGCAAAACGGGGAATTTCACCAAAACGCCGTTTCATTCCAAACTGCCCAAAAACGCGTAAAACTCGCTGCGCTCAAACAGTCCGCGTCTTTGGGCAGGAATGAAACGACATTTTGGGAAATTCCACCGTTTGCATGCCACCATGTGTAAGGAACCATCCGCCCGGCAGGGGGTGTCCGGCCTGCGGCAGAATCCGTCTTTCCGGCCCGTCGGCACGCCTCCCAAAGCCTATTGCTTCCCTAAGAGACATTGTATAGGAATGCCCAACGCTGGCAGCATTCATTCACCCGGCTCATTTCCCGCCGGAATAGCTGATATCGTCAAAAACGACGGGAATCCTTCCCTTGAGTTCCTCCAGCAGGGCACACGCCACTTCCCGGATCTGGGGGTGCGCAGACTGCGCGCAGCGCAGCTGAAAGAAATGTCTCCACTCCCGCAAATTCATCGTCACCACAATTTCCGTTTTCAGGCTGTTTGGCAGGACGCTTCTGGCCTCCTGCGGCTTTGCCCCCATGGCGATGAGCCGGTTGTAGGTATCCTCGATCCCCTGCATGCTCTTATACCAAAGCTGATAGGCCTCGTCGGATTCTTCCCAAAAAACCGGTTTGATGAAGGTAAGCTCATTTCCGAATTTGTCCTTACAATAATTGCAATATCTGGTGCTTTCCTGGCTGTAGCTGGCCACCCGGTGCCGGACAATTTCGTGGCTCACCCCCCGGTCGCAAATGATGCGGACCGTGATTTTTTCATGCTCCATCACCGATTCATGGCCGCTCTTTAAAATGTTGGAAATAAACTTAGCCGCCGACTCTTCGGTTATTTTGTCCTCACTTTTGTAGCAGACCCTTCCGCACAGTTCAATTTTTTTCAAAATTTCCTTCCCGTCAATCTCATCCATGATTTCAAATCCCGGTTTTATCACCCTCATTTGTTATTCCTCCCTGTCAAAATGTGCCACTGTTGTAAAGACTGTAAACGGTTACGAATGTAGAGCCTTTGTGCCTTTCCCCTCCTGCAGCTGTTTCCGAAAATCAGGCAGCGTTTGCTTTCCCGCCTCCGTCACCGGTTTGACCCACTTTCCGGATTTGGTGTACCACACCTCAAACACCAGCCGGATCAGTTCATCCGTATAAAGGAATGAGAATACCGCCAAAAACGGCAGATGCAGCACCATCCCCGCGATCCAGGTCGCCGGAACACTCACGGCAAACAAACAGGACAGTTCCAGCACCGTGCCGAAAACGGCTTCCCCGCCGGCCCTGTAGCAGCTGTTCATAATATAATTGCAAGTACGGATGGTGCCGGCCGCCAAATAAATCAGGATCATGTACTTCCCGTAAAACTGCGCTTCGGCACCCAGCCCGAACAGGGAAAGCAGGGGGCCGTTGCACAAAAGCCCCACCAGACAGATGCAAAACGTGATCGCCGGACACAGCAGGGCAAAGCCTTTGACATATTGGTAGCCCCGCATATGCCGTCCCGCCCCCACCTCTTTTCCCACCACCACGGAGGAAGCGTCCGCAAGGCCGCCAAAGAAGGCGAACACAAACCCTTCCAACACCCGAAACGCCGCCATGGCGGCAATGGCGGACTCCGACTGGCGGCCGATCACCACATTGATCAGCATCTGCCCGATTCCGTAAAACAATTCGTTACAAATAATGGGGAAACATTTTCCCATATACTGCCGAAAAAAACCGTCCCCCCAGCCGAACATGTCCCAAAGCCGCAGGGCAACCGTTTTCTTGTCTTGCACCAAAAAGGCCAAAAGCACCGCTATATTCACCATGCCGGACACCAGCGTGCCCACCGCCGCCCCGGACGCCCCCATTTTGGGCATGCCGAAACGTCCGTAAATCAAAATCCAATTCAAAACAAAATTCGTAACCAGCGCAAGAATGGAACTTAGCAGGGGAGGACGGACCCGCTCTGTGGAACGCATCAAAAAGCTTATGATCATCGCAAGCACCTGCAGCGGATAGGCAACCCCCACAATCCGCATATAAGGAGCCCCCACCGCGACAATCGCATCCTTGTCCGTGTAAATTCGCAAAATCCATTCCGGATTGGCAACCGCTACCGTACCAAAAACCAGCGATACCAAAAACATACATACCAGCGCCAGCCCAAAGGTCCGGTTGATGCCCTTTTCATTGCGCGCGCCCCAATACTGGGAAAAAAACAGAAGCGCACCGCTGGCAAACCCAAAATAGCAGGAAAAAAACAGGGAGGATATCTGGGAACAGATTCCCACCGCCGCCACCGCCAGTTCGCCCTGGCTTCCGATCATTATCGTATCCACCATGCTCGCCGTAGTGGACAAAAAATTTTGAAGTGCAATCGGCAGGGCGATCGTCACGACCGCCCCCAGAAAAGCACTCCAATCCATTTTGTTTTTCATAATAACCTTCCTGCCCGCTTTCACGGGCGTATTTACGGTTAAAAAGCTGCCCCCTATAACAAATGCTTCCGGAGCGTTTCCCCATCCTCCGCGCTCAGGTAAGCCGGTGCGATGTCAAACATCGTTTTAGCGCCGCTCATTCCCTCCCGGTGCATCCGGTAGGCCGCCCTTGCGCAGGCTGCCAGTACCGAACCGGTAAACTCCGGATTGGAATCCAGCCGCAGGCTATACTCCATCACATGGGTATGTTCCCCTGCCGTCCCGGTAGTGCCGGTACGGATCACACACCCGCCGTGCAAAAGCCTACTGTGTTCTTTCGCCATTTCTTCCTGGGAAATGAAATGCACTGTCGTATCGTAATCCGCAAAATAGTTGGGCATTTCCTTAATTTCCCGCTCTATTTTTTCCGGATCCGCCCCCTCTTCCAACACCACAAAACATTCCCGCGTATGCTTCTGCCGGGTGGTAAGCTTTGGACACTGCCCGCTCCTTACCGCCTCCATGGCCTCGGGAACCGGAATCGTATACTGCCGGCAGTCCCTGACTCCCGCAATCCGGCGCACCGCATCGGAATGCCCCTGGGATACCCCTTTCCCCCAAAATGTATAATCCTGTCCCTTTGGCAGAATGCAGTTTGCATAAAGCCTGTTTAGGGAAAACATGCCCGGATCCCAGCCGCAGGAAATAATGCCGATCTTTCCCGCCGCCTTTGCCGCCCGGTCTACCGCCGCAAAATGCCCCGGAACCCTGGCATGGGTATCAAAGCTGTCCACCACATTGTACATACCTGCGTATTCCGGCGTCTGCACCGGAAGATCCGTGGCACTTCCGCCGCATAAAACCAACACGTCGATGGCATCCCGCATATGGGCCAGTTCCCCTACTCCCAAAACCGGTATCCCCTTTGTCCGCACCTGCACGCCCTGGGGACTGCGCCGGGTAAACACCGCTGCCAATTCCATATCCGGATTTTGGCAAACTGCTCCCTCCACTCCCTTCCCCAGATTCCCGTATCCCAAAATTCCAATCCGAATCATATGCCCTTCTCCTTCAAACTTCTTTTCTCGCTGTCTTGCCCAAGCAGCCTGAACAACCCCGGCCTGTTATGTCTTACGACTCTTCCCAGTATTCTAACATAAAATAATGTTGGGGTCAAAAGATATTTTGATAGAGCGTGTTTTGTTTCATTCCTGCAAAAAACGCGGACTGTTTGAGCGCAGCGAGTTTTACGCGTTTTTTTGCAGTTCGGAGTGGAACGGCGTTTTGGTGAAATTCCCCGTTTTGCATGTGTTCAGGTTACCCTACAGTCTCAGGAAATATACGTTTCCACGTCCTTAAGCAGCTGTTCCCATGCGTCCTCATGCTCCACATAGTATTTCGGACAAATTTTTCCGCAGCTGTCATAATGGCGTTTGATGGCGGAAGGCCCCAAATCGTATTCGTTCATCAGCCATCCCAAAAGTTCCAGCAACGACTGATAGGTGGCTTCCTCGAACTTCCCGTCCTCTTTCAGATAACAGCATTCGATGGAGACGGAGTTATAATTATGCTCCTTGACTGCATACCCAATTTCATTTAACGGCAGGCACTGGATGATTTCCCCCTCATATCCGATCACAAAATGGGCGGAAGCGGAAGTCTCACCCGTAATGCCGAGATTTTCAAAGTAGCTTCTGTTCTGGGCTGCGCTGGTTCCCGCATTTGCCGTATAATGGACAAATATTTCCGTCACTTCCGGCAATGGCTCCCCCGGCCTGGAATACTCGTTTGGGGTCAGCAGGTCTTCCTCTATCAGGGGCTTTTGGGACCGGTTGTCCAGAATCATCTGTTCCTCCTGCAACTGCATGGCAGACAAAGCCTCCTCATCCCCCTCCTTTTTCCAAAAGAAGGTTCCCAATTTCCAAAGGCCGGATATGCCAAGGCAAAACAGGAAAACCACTGCAATAACGGCCACGATCCGGGCAGCCAAAAGCTGACGGCGGCGCTTCTTTTTCCGCATCGCCCGCCTGTAACGGATTTGCGCCTCCCTTGCCGACGAATGCATGCGCTCCCTTTGGCTTTGGGGATTTTTCTCCCACAGCTGTAGCTGCGCCGACCGGCCCCCAGCTTGGCATAGCTTCCCAGCCCGTGTATTTGCAACATGATTTTGTCCTGCGGACTGCCTATATACCGTGCTTCCCTGCCCGCTGCCATTCATCACCCGATACCCGTTTTTTGGGTTTTGTCTTTTGTCCTCCTCCAGAATCAAATCCAGATCCCGGTCTTGTCCGTTCTGCCGCATTGTAAAAACCGCCCCCATGTCAATCTGTCTGAAAAGGTGGGAAAATATTCCAACCCCTGTCCCACTTATTAGACAGTTTAACATAGGAAACGGTTTCTAAAATTTAACGAAATCCTAAATTTTTCTTAAATTGTGGGACTAACGGCAATCCCCAATTCATCCAGCTGCTTTTTGTCCACCTGATTGGGGCAATCCGTCATTAAATCCGAGGCATCCTTGACCTTCGGGAACGCAATGACCTCCCGGATGGATTCCGCACCGCACAAAAGCATGCACAGACGGTCCAGCCCATAGGCCAGCCCCGCATGGGGCGGAACACCGTACCGGAAAGCGTCCAGCAAAAAGCCGAACTGTTCATGGGCCTTTTCCTTCGTAAAGCCCAGCGCCTCAAACATTTTTTCCTGCACATCATCCTGGTAAATCCGGACGCTGCCGCCGCCCAATTCCACACCGTTTAACACGATATCGTACGCCTTGGCCCGAACCTTACCGGGATCGGTATCCAAAAGGGGCAGATCCTCCTCCATCGGCATGGTGAAGGGATGGTGCATGGCCACAAAGCGGTT
>CARDPF010000021.1:1552-19259 GCA_948960675.1 uncultured Eisenbergiella sp. | reverse complement strand
TTTGGGAAATTCCACCGTTTGCATGCCACCATGCGTAAGGAACTGCCCGCACTGTAAGGGGGCTGTCCTGCCGCTGCCACGCCTGCCGACGCACCGCCAAAGCCCATGGCGAAACAAAATGACATGGTAACCTGAACTGTTACGATTCCGCGGACCATGAAAAATTGTTGTTTACATCCGGTGGGTTCTATGCTACAATAGGCAAGTATGGAGAAGAGCCGGCGCCCGGGGATGGGATGCTCCGACCCACAGCTTAGCGTCAGGCGGTTGCAGAATAAGGAGGATTTATCATGATTTCCAAGGAAAAGAAAACGGCGATTATCAAAGAGTATGGGAGAACGGAAGGCGATACGGGTTCGCCGGAGGTTCAGGTAGCGGTTTTGACGGCGCGGATTCAGGAGTTGACAGAGCATTTAAAGAGCAATCCCAAGGATCATCATTCCAGAAGAGGACTTTTGCAGATGGTCGGACAGAGAAGGGGGCTGCTGGATTATTTGAAGAAGAAGGATATCGAAAGATATCGTTCCCTGATTGAGAGACTGGGCATCAGAAAATAAAAATGGCCCAAAAGGCGCGATGCATGTGCTTTTTTGTGCCATGGGAAGGATAAGGCGGGTATTCAGTCGGTTTAGCGCTGGCTAGCCGCCTTTTCCTGTGGAAATCTTTCTGATGAAAAGGGGAAGGGGAATCCGTACGGTGCATGGAGGGAACCTTTCCGGTTGCAGAGCCGCACAGGGCGGCAGAATGAGAGGAAATATGTACAAGACGTTTACAATGGAATTGGCCGGTAGAACCCTGCGGGTGGATATCGGGCGTGTGGCTGCGCAGGCCAACGGCGCGGCATTTATGCAGTATGGGGAGACGACGGTATTATCCACCGCCACTGCCAGCGAGAAGCCGAGGGAGGGCATTGACTTTTTCCCGCTTTCGGTGGAGTTTGAAGAGAAGCTGTATTCCGTGGGTAAGATTCCCGGCGGATTCAATAAGAGGGAGGGGAAGGCCAGCGAGAATTCCGTTTTGACCAGCCGTGTGATTGACCGGCCGATGCGTCCCCTGTTTCCGAAGGATTACCGCAATGACGTGACGCTGAACAATCTGGTGATGTCCGTGGATCCTGCATGCCGTCCGGAACTGGTGGCGATGCTGGGGGCGGCGATTGCCACCTGTGTATCCGATATTCCCTTCGACGGTCCGTGCGCGATGACGCAGGTGGGACTGGTGGACGGGGAGTTTGTGGTAAATCCCGGTCAGGAGCAGTGGAAGAAGGGGGATCTGCAGCTGACGGTGGCTTCCACGGCGCAGAAGGTCATTATGATTGAGGCGGGCGCTAACGAGGTGCCGGAAGCGAAAATGATCGAAGCGATTTACATGGCGCACGAGGTGAACCAGACGTTGATCGCTTTCATCAACCAGATTATTTCGGAAGTAGGGAAACCCAAGCATGAGTATACCAGCTGTGCGGTGCCGGAAGAACTGTTTTCGGCGATGCGGGAAATCGTGACCCCGCAGGAGATGGAAGAAGCCGTGTTTACGGATGTAAAGCAGGTGCGGGAGGAAAATATCCGTAAGATTACGGAGAAGCTGGAAGAGGCTTTTGCAGACAGGGAGGAGTGGCTTGCGGTATTGGGCGAGGCAGTCTACCAGTATCAGAAAAAAACGGTGCGTAAGATGATTTTGAAGGATCACAAGCGTCCCGACGGTCGTGCGATCAACCAGATCCGGCCGCTGGCTGCAGAAATAGATATCATTCCCAGGGTGCATGGATCGGGCATGTTTACGCGGGGACAAACACAGATCTGCAATGTGTGTACCCTGGCCCCCCTTTCCGAGATGCAAAAAATTGACGGGCTTGACGAGAATGAGGTTTCCAAAAGATATATGCACCATTATAATTTCCCGTCCTATTCCGTAGGGGAAACCAAGCCTTCCAGGGGGCCGGGCCGCCGTGAAATCGGCCATGGCGCGCTTGCGGAAAAGGCGCTGATGCCGGTGCTTCCCACAGAGGAGGAGTTCCCGTATGCCATCCGTACGGTATCCGAAACCTTTGAGAGCAACGGTTCCACCTCCCAGGCCTCCGTTTGTGCGTCCACATTGTCGCTGATGGCGGCGGGCGTGCCGATTAAGAAGCAGGTGGCCGGTATTTCCTGTGGCCTGGTGACAGGCGATACGGATGACGATTACATCGTGCTGACGGATATTCAGGGATTGGAAGACTTTTTCGGTGACATGGATTTCAAGGTGGCCGGTACCCATGACGGAATTACGGCCATTCAGATGGATATCAAGATCCATGGTTTGACCAGGCCGATTGTGGAAGAGGCCATTGCCAGGACCAAAGAGGCGAGGGAGTATATCATCAACGAGATCCTGACGCCCTGCATCGCCCATCCCAGGCCGGAGGTCGGCCCGTATGCGCCCAAGATCATTTCCATCCAGATTGATCCCGAAAAAATCGGTGATGTAGTGGGGCAGAGGGGAAAGACGATCAATGAAATCATTGCCCGTACGGGTGTAAAGATTGATATCACGGATGACGGCACGGTGTCCGTATGTGGTACAGATAGGGCCATGATGGACAAGGCCGTGGAAATGATTAAGATTATTGTGACGGAATTTGAGGCGGGCCAGATTTTCAAGGGTACGGTGGTCAGCATCAAGGAATTTGGCGCGTTTGTGGAGTTTGCCCCCGGAAAAGAGGGAATGGTTCATATTTCCAAGATTGCCAAAGAGAGAATCAACCGGGTGGAGGATGTACTGACACTGGGAGATAAGGTTACGGTGGTATGCCTTGGCAAGGACAAAATGGGCCGGATGAGTTTTTCCATGAAAGATGTTGCGCAGGTTTAAAACAATATTATGAAAAAGAAGAGGGGAATCCTATGGCGGGTTTCCCTTTTTTTCCGTGTAAAAAGGCAAAAACAGGCATCTTAAGGTCTTATTTGAGGAACAAAATTTGTCTTTTTCGATACATATTGTATCTGCCTTAGTGCAAAACTTTTTATGTGTGTTATTATAAAGTCAGGAAAGGCGTATTATGGACAAAGGAACAAAACTGATCTGACACAAAGAATTCATGTTGTATGCAGACAGGGGTGAACTCTATGAGAAAAATCGCAATTTGTGACAGCTGCTGCGAGACTTTGGCATCGGTGCGCAGGCTTTTGGCAGCGAAGTACGGAAAAGAGCTGCAGATCGCGACTTATTCATCGGGCGAGGAACTTTTGCGCGCATGGCAGCGAGATGAACGTAAAAAGTCCGACATTATTTACATGGATGTCAAGGCGCAGGAAATGGGTGGCCTTATTGCCGTAAAGCAGGCACAGGAAATTTTTGGCGGTGTAAAAATCATTTTTTCAACCGGTATGCTGGAGTGTACGGAAGACATTTTCGAGGCGGAACCAACCTCTTTTTTGATATCCCCGGTCCGTCAGGAAAAGTTTTTGGAGGCTGTGGACCGGGCGATTGAACAGATCGAGGAACAGGAAGCGACTTCCGTGACCCTGATTTCCAAAAGTTTCATTGCCAGGGTGAGGGCGGAAGACATCTGGTATGTGGAGAGCGAAAGGCGGATTTTGACGGTGCATACCCGGGAGGAAGATATCCGGGTGAATTTAAAGCTTGGTGATTTGGAAGGGAAGCTTCCGGAATATTTTGTCAGGGTGCACCAGAGTTATCTGGTCAATATGAAGCAAATCCGCGTTTTTTCCGCAAAGGGCGTGGAACTGGCAGACGGAAAGCTGATTCCTGTCAGCAGGCCGAGGTATGCAAAAGCGAAGGATGAGTTTTTGCAGTTTTTAGGGGAAAAGATGGAGTAAGCGGGCAATTACGTTATTTTTACGGGATAGGTCAGTTGGGATGATAGGATTTGCATAAAAGAAAGGATTCCTTCCGATACTAAGGAATAGTCCAAAAGACTGCCTGCACGGGGACTGGGGCGGACAGGTTTTGGGCGTTACGGACACAGACCATTGTGAAAGGTGTTTTCTGACGGGCAAGGCGTCAGGAACAGTCGGATACGGAGGGAATGCTATGGAAAAGCAGAAAGAGGGGAAGCGGAATGCTTCCGTTGAGAACGAGGCGCTGGGAGAAAAAGCGATGTTTGCCTGTGGCAGTCAAAGCATCAAATTCCCGGTGCCTGTTTTTATCAGGGAAAGCGCATGCGTGGTTGGCAAAAAGGAGGGGGAGGGCCCTTTGGGGGAACTTTTCGATGTGGTCGGGGAGGATGACCTGTTTGGCTGTAATACCTGGGAGGAAGCGGAAAGCAGCCTGCAGAGGGATGCCCTGCATTTGGCGGTACAAAAGGCCGGACTGCATACCACGGACATCCGCTATATGTTTGCGGGGGATTTACTGGGACAGGGGATTGCCACCAGCTTTGGCCTGTCACAGTTTGATAAGCCGTTGTTCGGGCTCTATGGGGCATGTTCGACCTGCGGGCTTTCGCTGAGCCTGGGCGCCATGACAATCTGCGGTGGTTTTGCAGAGTATGTGGCCTGTGTCACCAGCAGCCATTTTGCCAGCGCGGAAAAGGAATTTCGGTTTCCCTTGGGGTATGGGAACCAGCGGCCGCTTTCCGCGACCTGGACGGTGACAGGAAGCGGGGCTTTTGTATTGAGCAATAGCGGGGAAGAGGCCAAAGCGGCCATTACCGGGATTACGCCGGGCAAAATTGTGGATTTTGGGTTGAAGGATTCCATGAATATGGGGGCGTGCATGGCCCCTGCGGCGGCGGATACGGTTTACCAAAACCTGAAGGATTTTGGACGCAGGCCCGAGGATTATGACCGGATTATCACCGGGGATTTGGGGAAGGTGGGGCAGCGCGCCCTGTTGGACCTTTTGCTGGAGAGGGATGTGGATATCGCGAAGCAGCATATGGACTGCGGGATTGAGATTTATGACGGGGAAAAGCAGGACACCCATGCGGGGGGCTCCGGCTGCGGCTGCAGCGCCGTGGTGCTGAGCGCTTACGTGCTGCAAAAGATTGCGGAGGGAACCTGGAAAAGGGTTTTGTTCGTTCCCACCGGCGCCCTGCTGTCAAAGACAAGCTTTAATGAAGGCCAGAATGTGCCCGGAATTGCCCACGGGGTGGTGCTGGAGCATCTTTAACGCTTATTGGGGCGGGGCAGCCCTCTTACCGGGCAGGCGCATCCAAAGCTAAAACGGCATTCCATTCCAAGCAACCGGAAAGCGCGGAAACTCGCTGCGCTCAAACAGTCCGCGTTTTCCGGTCGGAATGGAATGCCGTTCTGGTTCATGGCTAAACTGTAACTTGATTTCCGTGTTTTGGGGAAAGAAGGGATTGCCGGGAGGTGGGTTATTTCGTATAATGGGAAATGACCAAAAAAGGAACCGGGAAAAAGGGCTGCAGACGGCTGTGGGAGTCTTTCGGAAAAGGCTGCAGCGGACAGGCGGTATAGGGGGCAGAGATGAACGAGATCAAGATTGTGAACAAGAATAATGATTTCCAAAAGTGGGAAGTGTTAAAAACCAATCGGAATAAGCGGTACAAATACCATGAATTTTTGGTGGAGGGGGTCCGAAGCCTGAATGAGGCAGTGGAAAACCATTGGAATATTCATTCGTTTTTATATGACAGGAATCATTTATCGGATTGGGCGGCCAATATGATTCACAGTGTACATACAAAAGTCAATTACAATTTGACTGCTTCCCTGATGCGGGAACTGAGCGGGAAGGAGGATACTTCGGAACTGATGGCGGTCATAGAAATGCGCAATGACGATTTAAACAGCGTGCCGCTTTCCCCAAATCCCTTTCTGGTTCTGTTTGACCGTCCGTCCAACAAAGGAAACCTCGGTACCATGATCCGTTCCTGCGATGCTCTGGGGGCGGATATGCTGATTGTCACGGGGCACGCCGTGGATCTGTATGATCCGGACGTGGTGGTATCGGCGATGGGATCGTTTTTCAACATGCCGGCGGTAAGGGTATCGGACCAGGAATCGCTGTTTGGGTATCTGCAAAAACTGAAAAAGAGATATCCCGGATTTCAAGTTGTGGGAACGACGGCGCATCGGGAAAACCCGGCGTATGGTGTGGATTTAAAAGGCCCGCTTCTGCTGATGATGGGGAATGAGACGATGGGATTGAATAAGGCCTTCAAGGAATATTGCGACGTTCTGTGTACGATTCCGATGGCGGAAAGTTCCTACGCGTCGTCCCTTAACGTTAGCTGCGCGGCATCCGTATTGATGTATGAGGTCACGCGCCAGCGCACGCGGTAGCGCGGGCATTAAAAACATCCGGCTTGGCCGGAAAAACGTTTAGGATATGAGGCGCCACCGGAACAGTTCCCGGATCGTGGAGTCTGTCATTCCGATCCGTTTCAGGACGCAGCAGTAGACCAGTTTGATAAGGACATATGCGGTTTCGGCCAGATTGGGGTCCAGCGGCATGAAGCTGCCGTGGGTAATGGTGTTGCGGTATTTGACCAGTTCGTCGATCTGCCTGCGGGAGAGTGCTTCGCCCAGCAGCGGCTGGCAGTCCAGAAAGCATTTTTCCATGCGGTCAGAAAGGGCTCCGGATAAGTGCCTGAGCGTACCGAAGAGATAATCATACACCTTTGGATCCGGCAGCGGATGGTCGCCGTCGCGGCTTTCGGTGACGACGGCCTTTAGCCGGTTCACCAGCGCGTCGAAGGCTTCCTCCTGCTGCACCTGTATGTTGGCCAGTTCCATTTCCGATTCCAGGGCAGAGCAGATTTCCCGGATTTTCATGCCGGTAATGTATGTGACGGTTTTGTCGTCTTCGGGAAGAAACCCGATGTTAAAGCGGGGCTTTTTCGGGGTATTTTCCATGATGGAGACCAACAGGCCACAAACCGATTGTCCCAATGTGTTGAAGGTCAGGCAGCTGTGGATTGGCTTTTCGGTATTCAGGGTGTGCTCATAATGGATATGACAGTCCGCAAGGGAGACGGTCATTTCCGGGAAACGGTCGTCGGGTCTTAAAAAAGCCACTTCCGCAAAGCTGACATTACGCCGAAAGGCCATAAACTGGCACAGATTCAGCAGATAGCCGAATACTTCCGGAAAGGTTTGGAGTTCCTTTTCCCCATCAAACGAAATTTCCAGACAGGTTCCCCCCGTTTGGATGGATTCGCCTTTTTCCGCCGACATCCGCTCGAGGGGAGAGGAATATACAGAGATCCTGCCCTTCCATTTTTTGCCTGTAAAGGGGTAGGACAGGGTGTCGTCCCGGTATTGTACTTTCGTTTCGTCTGCGTCGGTGTACTCAAATTTGACGGAAGACTGGTAAAAAAGTTTATTGAGAATACCGCCTTTGAAACAAAGAATTTGATAGGCTTGGATGTCGGGGGAACTGCTGACGATGTATCCCCAGGTGTGCAGGGTCAGTTCATGCCATATCTTTAAATCCTGATGGGCGTAGATATAGACGTATCTTTGGGCGGCGGTACGCCCCACAATAAATCCCTGACGGTGGGGAAGGAGGGTAAAAGTGTTCGGCGCAGGATCCGTGTGAAAAAAGACGCATTCAAATCCGTCCAATACAAACGATATTTTTTCCTGTCCCTGTACTACGCCGTACAGTTTGGATCTGTTTTCCATTGTGATGCCACCTTTCCGGCACAAGTATTACTGCAGCCTGGCATGTCATAGTTTGTATTTTTCCATCTTATCATAGGCATCCGTGATTTGCAATGCTACAGTTTGCCGCCCCACGGAAATCAGGTTACAGTTCATGGGTAATGTCATTTCGTTTAGCCATGGGCCCAGACGGTACGTCGGCAGGTGCGGCAGCGGTAGGAAGACCGGATATTTTTTGATTGTGCTTAGGAAGAAAAAAAGGTATACTGGATACAGGGTTACAAAATGCGCGGCAGATGCGTTGTTTTTGGAATATGTACGGGTAAGGAGGAAAAGCATATGGGAATTTTGAAGGCCGGAATCGGTGCGGCAAAAAGTGTGCTGGCAGACCAGTGGAGGGAGTATTTTTACTGCCCGGCGCTGGAGACAGACGTATTGGTGAGAAAGGGCGTAAACCGTAAAGCCAAAAGGGGGTTTGGGAATAAGGGAAGCGACAACATTATTTCCAACGGTTCGATCATTGCGGTGAACGAGGGGCAGTGCATGATGATCGTGGAGCAGGGCATGATTGTGGATGTCTGCGCGGAGGCAGGGGAGTTTGTCTATGACACCTCCACGGAGCCCAGCGTTTTTTACGGGGATTTGCGGGAAAGCCTTTCGGAGAGCTTCCGGCAGTTTGGCAGGCGGTTTTCCATGGGCGGGGATACGGGAAAAGACCAGCGGGTTTATTTTTTCAACACCAAGGAAATCCTCGGCAATAAGTACGGTACGCCCAATCCGGTTCCGTTCCGTGTAGTGGACGCCAACATAGGACTGGACATGGACATTGAGATCCGCTGTCACGGGGAATATGCATACCGGATTGTGGATCCGATCCTGTTTTACAAAAACATTTGCGGCAATGTGGAGGAGCAATATGAACGGGAGGAAATCGCTTCCCAGCTAAAGACCGAGATACAGACTGCGCTGCAGCCCGCCTTTGCCAAAATTTCCGCCATGGGCATTCGTTACAGCGCCCTGCCGGGACATACATTGGAACTGGCGGACGCCTTAAACGAGGTACTCTCCGAAAAATGGGGGCAAAGGTACGGGATTGCCATTACGGCCATCGGCATAAGCAGTGTAAAAGCGCCGGAGGAAGACGAGCGGATGATCAAGGAACTGCAGAGAAACGCAGCCTTCCGCAATCCCAACATGGCGGCGGCCCATCTGGTGGGGGCGCAGGCGGCGGCCATGCAGGCGGCGGCGTCCAATACGCACGCAGGCCCCATGATGGCGTTTGCCGGTATGAACATGGCCGCCGGCCAGGGGGGAGCCGATGTCTCGAACCTGTATGCCATGGGACAGCAGCAGGCGGCTGCGCAGCAAAATGCAGCGCCGTCCCAAAATGTAGCGCAAAAACCTGCAGCGGGCTGGAACTGTGCCTGTGGGGCCGTAGGCAATACCGGGAAGTTCTGCGCAGAGTGTGGAAAACCAAAGCCCGTGGCGGACGGATTTTGGACCTGTGCCTGTGGGGCGCGCAATAAGGGAAAGTTTTGTCCGGAATGCGGCAGGCAAAAGCCAGCGGATGCACCGCTCTACAAATGTGATAAGTGCGGGTGGGAGCCCGAAGACCCTGCGCATCCGCCCAAGTTCTGCCCGGAATGCGGGGATCCATTCGGCGCAGAGGATATCCGGTGAGATGCTTTTGCGGGAAGAAACGAAACGGGAGACGGACCGGAAATGTCCCCGGTGCGGCGGAACCATGGATTTTGATCCTGCCACCGGGGGGCTCAAATGTCCGTATTGCGAGTACGGGGAAGCGATTATACAGGATGCAGGGGCGGATACGGCGGAGGAATTGGATTTTGGGCGGGAGACGCAGACCGCAAACCGGGACTGGGGCGTAAAAAAGAAAATCATCCTCTGCAAGTCCTGTGGGGCGCAATCCGTTTACGACGAATTGGAAATTGCAAACGAATGCCCCTACTGCGGTTCCAATCAGGTGATGGAGGAAAAGGATGAGGACACCCTTGCGCCGGGCGGGGTGGTGCTGTTTGCGGTGACGGCAAAGCAGGCGGCCGCCAAGTTTACTTCTTGGATTAAGAGAAAGCTGTTTTGTCCCCGGGCTGCCAAGGAGGGGGCCCGGCCGGGTGCTTTTAAAGGGGTGTACCTTCCGTATTGGACGTTTGACGCAGGCACCGAGAGCAGCTATGCGGGGGAATATGGGATAGACCGTACCGTGCGGCATAAGGACGGGGTAAAAACCGTGACCGATTGGCATCCTGTGAAGGGAAAATACCGGGAGGATTTTGACGACGAATTGGTGCTGGGTTCTTCCCGGCATGAGGAAAGCCTGATGCGGGACGTGGAACCGTTCCATACGGCGGACAACAAAAAATACAAGCCTGAGTATGTGGCGGGCTTCATTGCGGAACGCTATTCCATAGGGCTGCAGCAGGCGTGGGAGAAGGCAAAGAAAACCATTGGACAGAAGCTGGAGGCCAACATTGAGGAGAAGGTGCGCGAGGAGCACCATGCGGATCATGTGCGCATTGCCAATATCCGTACCGGATACTTTGGCGTCACCTTCAAATACCTGTTGCTGCCGGTCTGGCTTTCTTCCTACCGTTACAAAGGAAAGGTATACCACTTCATGGTAAACGGACAATCCGGGAAGGCGGGCGGACAGGCTCCCACCTCCCTACTGCGGGTCGCCGTCGCCGTATTATTGGTGCTTACGCTGTTTTTGCTGTGCAGCGATTATGCGGCCTATGGCATCCTTACGTTGGCGGCGGCCCTGATCACAGGGCTTGTGTGCTGGTTTACCAGGGCGTAAATAACAAAATCCTGTCAAGGAAAGCGTGTCAGGATGCGGCAGGGCTGGTTGTCTTCCACATCGAACTGCCAGACGCCGTGTCCCAAAATCCGGTGTTCCGTGAGATAGTAATGGCCGTCGAAAGCGGAAATGTAGTAGGGGGTACCGCCGCCGATAAAGGAAGCGTAGAGATCTTCCCAGTTTTGGCTTGCCAGGTCGGAAAGGTTTCGCACCCGCAAAATCGTGGCATAGTCCTGGTTTCCGTACAGATCCGTGGAAACGGTGATATAATAATAGTCCTGTATTTTGGTCAGCTGGACCATCCCTGCGATTACATCCGGGACGGGCCAGCTTTCCAATATTTTCAGGTCTTTTTTGGAGGCGCGCAGGATGGAACGGTTGCCGGATACGAAATAAAAGCAGTCGTCCAGAAGGGTGAAGGAGCGCACATAAACATTGTTCAGTTCCGGGACGGATAAAATCTTTTCCAGTGCAACGGTTGCGGACTTTTTCTGGGGACGCAAGAACACATAGATTTCCCCGGTCATGGAGCTGAGGGCATAGAAGCGTTGTTCTTTTTCGTCATAGACAATGTAGTGGGGACGGATGCCGATATTTTCAAAGACCTGTGTGAGATAGCATCCGTCCTCCTGCTTTTCAAAGACCAGGACCCGGTGGTTTTCGGTGTCGTCCGCCAGATATACGCATCCGTCCCCGGCGATGGTGTGGCCGCGCGCGATCTGGTCGGTGAATACCAGCCATTCGGTCAGAGGCCTGTCCATGGATGGACTGGTGAGGATTTGGTTGTGGTAACAGTCCACCAGAAAATAGTCCGTCCCGATTTTGGTAATCTGGGTGGGAACCGAAAGGGTAGGTTCCGTATTGCACCGCGTATTGCACGGCAGCGGTGTGTCCAAAACCGTAGATGCGCGCAGAAAATCCGGCTGTCTGTCCTGCATGAAAAACCAGGCTGCCAAAAAAAGGCCGAGACAGGCAGCCCCCGCCACAACGCTCCAAAGTATAAAAATCCGCCGCTTTCTGCGGGCAGACCGTTTCTTCTTTTTCATCACCCTTGCCCCTTTCATTTTCCCCATTATACCCTGCGCAGACGCTATTGGCAAGATTGGCGGGAATCAATTTTGCGGGCCGGCAGGCTGCACTGTTACCGGCGCAGGGTAAGGGTGAAGGTGGCGCCGCCGCCCGGAGTGTCAAAAACCCGGATGGAGCCGCCATGGGCGTGTAAAATTTCCCCTGCGATGGACAGTCCCAACCCGAAATGGGAGTCGGGGCTGTCAGGGCGGGCATTGTCCGCGCGGTAAAACCGTTCAAAAATACGTGCCTTTTTGTCGTCCGGAATGCCGGGGCCATTGTCGGAGACGGAAAGGGACAGTTCCTTTGGCGTATCTTTCAGCGAAAGGCGGATGTGGCTGCCTGCAGGCGTATGGGAAAAGGCGTTGTGAAGCAAAATGGAGAGCACCTGCCGGATGCGGTCGCCGTCGCAGTACAGGGGGGCGACCCTGTGGTCGGGAAGCAGGACAGAGAGGGCGTGTCCCCCTTTCTGTGCCAGCGGCTCGAAAGCTTCAAAGGTATCCAGAAGGAGGGTATCCATTTCGCAGTTTTCTTTTTGCAGGGAAAAGGAATGGCTGTCGGCGCCGGCCAGCATCAACAGACTGCTGATCAGCCGGGACATGCTTTTTCCCTCGTCCGAAATGATGGCAAAAAACTTGTCCTGTTCCGCAGGCTTCGCCTTTTTACAGGCATCGGCCGCAGAAAGAATGACGGAAAGCGGGGTGCGCAGTTCGTGGGAAGCGGCGGCCACAAAGCGTATCTGGCTTTGGCGGCTTTCTTCAATGGGGGAGAGCAGTTTTCTGGTAAAATACCAGAAAAAGAGCCAAAGGAATGCGCAGGCGGCGAGAACGGGTACGACAAAGGCCCTGCGCTGGGCGGCAATCTGTACGGTCAGCGGGGAAAGCGGTTTTAAAATCAGGAAAGACAGCGTACCGCTGTCACGGGAAAAAACAGCGACACAGCCGTAATAATCGTCCGGCCCGGATCCGGTCTGGGAAAAGGAAAATTCCTGATGGGAGATGGAATAAAAAGAGGATCCGGATGCCATGGAAAAGTGGCTGTTGTAATAATCCCATCCGGCGTCGATGGCGGGGCGGCGTTCGGGATGGGCGGTGTCCGTGTAGCTGTTCCACAGAAAATCCACGCCGTTGTCCCGCACATCAATGATGTATTTTCCGTTTCCCTCCATCCAGGAAAGCCACCGGTGGGTGATAACCGACTGGTTTCCCAGATTGGAGAGCAGGGTATTCATATCATTCTGAAAAGAAGAAAAATATGTGTCCCGCAGGTTTTTTTCCGAGATATACAAATAAGCGGCGCTCATGCTGCCGATAATGAGGATGGTGACCACTACACACAGCAGGGTGAGCCGAAGATGTACTTTCCGAAACATGGAAAACCCCCTTATCCTTTGTCCAAACGATATCCCACGCTGCGCACGGTGGTAAGGCAGGCCTGCGACGCGACGGCTTTGAAGCGCCGGCGCAGAAAATAGACGTAGTTGTCCAGGTTCCCGTCCTCAACCTCGCTGTCGTGTCCCCAGACGTGGAGCAGCAGGGCAGGCCTTGACAGGGACTGGCCGGGATTGCGCATAAAAATCTCCAGAAGCGCCCCCTCCCGGCGGGATAATTTGCAAAAACCGCCCGGTCCGGTAAGCGTCAGGGCGTCCGGTGTAAAAGAGAGGTCGGAAAAAGTGAGGACGGAGGAAGCCACCAGCTTGCGGGGGCGGCGCAGGATGCTCCGGATGCGGGCGCATAATTCGTCAAAGGCGAAAGGCTTGACCAGATAATCGTCGGCCCCTTCGTCCAGACCGTCGATTTTGTCCTGTACCTCCCCCAGCGCGGTCAATAGGATTACGGGGGTCTGCATGCCCTGCCTGCGCATGGTTTTAAGCACGGAAAGCCCGTCTTTTACCGGCAGCATCCGGTCCAGAAGAATCAGGTCATAGAGAGTTTCTTCAATATAATAAAGGGCCTCCTCCCCGTCGTAGGCGGAGTCCACCGTAAAGTTTTCCTGCTCCAGCTGGAATTTTAAGGTCATGTGCAGCTTTTGGTCATCCTCCACCAGCAAAATGCGCATCCCTACTTCCTCCTTCCCAAAAAGTTTCCACTGTCAGTATAACACGGAAACCTCCAAATTACATCTAATTCGGATGATTTCATGTGCTGTTACTTCCAGTACAACGAATATTAAGTAACTGGCAACCTTGACTTGCCTGGTTGTTCATCTGCGGCGTTGTCGTCAATCGCCGTAGCCACCGCTACGACTCTTTCCTCCGCCTTGCATCTGAAACAATCATTCTGCGTCAATGTACCAGAAACTTAATTTTCGTTATACTAGAGAAAATTTAGAGACAAGTGCGGTAGCATGGAAAAAGGCAGACGGCACATGGGTCTGGCCGTCCGCAGTTGGGAAAGGAGAGGTTTGGGATGAGAAGAAAAGAAAGGATAACCGCAGTTTTGCTTGCATTGGTGTTAGCGCTTTCGGCGGCCGGATGCAGCAGCGCCAATGCCACAACAAAAAAAACGTTGGAAGACGCGCAGGAGACTGCAACGGCACAGCAGACGGAAGCAGGCGGGCAGGAAGCGCCGGGGGAAAGCGTGACGTCCATGGGAAGATATATGGAGGACAGTGTTGCATTGCCTGAGGGCGCCGGCGTACTGGGAAGAACCATGTCGCTGTTGGAGGACGGCAGGCTTGCTTATTTCGATTATAAGGCAGGAATCTGGTTTTCGCAGGATCAGGGAAAAAGCTGGAAGGATCAAAAGACACTTGCTCAATTTTTCCCGGACAGACAGATAAAGTATGTGGATACGGCAGCGATTGCCAGAGACGGCAGCATTGCAGTGGGAGACCATAATTATGAGACAGATGAGGCAATGGTTTTGTACGCCGGTGCGGATGGAACGACGTCCACGATTGATGCCGCGCTGGAGGACGGGGATTGGATAGACAAACTCTTTTTTGGGACGGACGGCCGCCTGTACGGAAGCAGCCTGCGGGGAAAAGTCTATGCGGTGGATACGCAGGGACAGTCTTTACAGCTTTTGTTTACTGCAGCCCAGTCACCTGAGATGCTGGCCTTTTCCGGTAAGCTTATGCTGGCGCTGGAAGAGGGCGGTGTGGAAATTTACAATCTGGAAACGGGCACGCAGCAGGAAGGGGATACGGTACTTGATGAGTTTTGCAGGGAGCATTTAAAGGGGGCATTGGGGAGCAATTCGGACTGTGTGGGCGCATATCTGCTTGGCGCAGGCGAGGGCATCTGCTATCTGGCATGCAGGGAAGGGCTGTACCGGCATGTATTGGGCGGCAATGTCATGGAGCAGCTGATAGAGGGCAGCCTTTCCACCTTCGGGGATCCGTCCGTCGGAATTTGTGTCGTCACGCTTCTGGAAAGCGGGCAGTTTTTACTGCTCCACACAAAAGATAACCTGGTTTGCTTTACCTATGATCCCGATGAGCCCACCACACCGGAAAAGCTTTTAAAAGTATACAGTCTGGAAGAGAATGGCAGGCTGCGGCAGGCGATTAGCGCCTACCAGAAGCAGTATCCGGATGTTTATGTCAGCTATGAGGTGGGAATGCCGCAGCAAAGCGCCGTCACCAGGATGGATGCCCTCAAAAACCTGAATCTGGCCCTGATGGGGGGAAACGGTCCCGATGTATTGCTTTTGGACGGCATAGACGGGAAGGTTTATGCAGACAAGGGACTGCTCAAGGATCTTAGTGAATTGCTGGAAGATTTCGCATCGGACCGGGAGGTTTTTGCCAATATTGTGCATACTTATCAGACGGAAAAGGGAACGTTTATGGCCCCGGCCGGTTTTTCCCTGCCGTTGCTTGTGGGAAAAGAGGAGGACGTCAGTGCCGTAACCGATTTGGCATCGCTGGCGGATGTGGTGGAAAAATATGCGGGAAATCTGGTGAATACCACAGTGACCGGGGCAAAGTCGGCGGAGCAGGAATTGTCCCAGTTGTTGAGTGTGTGCAGTCCGGCATGGCTTTCGGGAAAGGAGGTGAACCAGGAGGCGCTTTCCGAATTCCTGACACAGGCAAAGCGTATGTATGATGTGGATAAAACCGGACTGACGCCGGAGTTTTTGGAGAGGTTTGGAAATTATAACGGGGCGGCGCCGCTGGGAACCCGGACGGACGATATCGCGGTGGGAACCGGGAAAATAGCGTTCGGGCTGGCCTCCATGATGCTTATGGATATCGGGGGCATCGGTCATTTTGTGGAAGAAGAGGAGGGATATGCATTTGCCCTGTGGGCAGGGCAGGACGGTACCGGGTTTGTGCCAAAGGATAAGCTGGCGGTTTTTGCACAGACGCAGCGCAGTGTGGAGGCGGAAAATTTTTTGCGCCTGTTCTTTTCAAGTCAGGTACAGGAACTTCCTTCGGGCGATGCGTTTCCGGTGAACCGGGCCGCTTTTGATAAGCTGTGTGAATGGCAGGATCAGTGGGTCGGGGGAAGCTTTCATGGGCCTGACGGGGAAGTGGAGTTTGGAAACGGCTGGCCGGGGGAACAGACCACAAGGCGGCTCAAGGAATTGGTAGAGCAGGCGGATCATTGTCTGGAGGGCAATAAGGTTTTGGAGGAAGCGGTGATGAAGTTTGGGCCGTCAGTGCTGTCCGGCGGTATATCCGTGGAAGAGGGAGTGTGGACCATCCAGAAGGAAGTCTCCATTTACCTGTCTGAACAGGGATAAAATACGCATGGCAAATATTTGCCACTGATTTGCCATCGGTTTTGTGAAAAACATAAAAAGGGGACTGAACAGCAGTAAACTTTTTGCCGTGTCAGTCCTTTTTTTGGTGTTATGAGGTTTTCAGCCCCGCCATCCGTTCAAACACAATAAATCATACTTCTATTAGTTCAATAGATTTTTTACTATTGATAAAGGCAGCTGATATCGCCAACGAACCATTCCGTTAATATGCTTCTTTGGAATCTCTTTTTATACAAGAATAATGTTCGTATTAGGGAATATTCGGTAAGAAAAGCCCTCCCCTTCCTGCAAAATTGGTTTCCGTGGCTTAATAGAATAAAGTGCTTGTTCTTTTGTGGAAAATGGTGTATACTAAGCGCAGAATCGGATGGAATAACGATCCGAAGGGAATCTGAATGATTGGAAATCTTATAGCATCGGGCGGAGTCTGATTCGCCGTGGTGCATCTTGTTTGGACAGCGGAAGGTTTGCAGGACAGGCCTTTCCTTGTTTCCGTAGGGTATTTTCGCCCGCTATTTCCGGATCAGATGAAAAGAGGTTTCTGTTCGTAATTAGGGGAACAGGCCGCAAAAAGTAAGGGGGCAATAAATGGGGAAAAAAGATACCCAATTGAAGTGGTATCTGGGAAAGGATCGGATTTTTGCCGATTTCTGTAACGGAGCGCTCACGGACTTGCAAATCAGGAGACAACTATATCGGGAATATGGAATGGAATGATCATCTCCGTCCGATAGGGTAACGCACGGCCCTACAGTTCTGGGATATCCTACCGGAATAGGGGGGAAGGGTTTAGTGGGCAGGAGTTCCTTTTGGGGAACGCCGGTTTGCATGCCCCTCCCCCCCACTATTCCGGCAGGATATCGCAGGCCCACAGGAGGGATCGTATTACCTGACGTCAAATATTGGCGTATTGGGACATGTACAGGCGGTAGTATTCGCCCTGCTGCTGCATCAGTTCGTCGTGGGTGCCGCGTTCCAGAATGTTGCCCCTGTCCACGTACATGATACAGGAGGAATTCCGGATGGTGGAGAGCCGGTGGGCGATGATGAAGGAGGTACGCCCTTTGAGCAGTTCGTTCAGCCCTCTTTGCAGCACAATCTCCGTCTCGGTGTCGATGCTGGAGGTCGCTTCGTCCAGAATCAATATTTTGGGATCGGCCAGCAGCGCACGGGCAAAGGAAATCAGTTGGCGCTGTCCGGCGGAGAGACGGCTGCCCCGCTCGTTGACCTCGGTATAGTAGCCGTTTTCCAGCTGCATGATAAAATCGTGGGCGCATACCGTCTTGGCGGCGCGGATAACCTCCTCGTCAGTGGCGGTAAAGTTGCCGTAACGGATGTTATCCATGATCGTGCCGGAGAAAATAAAGCTGTCCTGCATCATGACCCCCATCTGGCGGCGCAGGGAGCGGATGGTCACGTCACAGATATCGGTTCCGTCGATCAAAATCTGTCCGCTGTCTAAGTTGTAGAAGCGGCTCAAAAGGTTTACCAGAGTGGTTTTGCCTGCGCCGGTGGGGCCCACGATGGCAAAGCTTTCC
>CARDPF010000021.1:0-1542 GCA_948960675.1 uncultured Eisenbergiella sp. | reverse complement strand
CCTGGTTTGCGTGGAAGTTTACGTCGTCCAAAATCTTAATGCCCGGCTCGTAGCTGAAAGTAACATGGTTAAAACTCACATCCCCGTGGATGGGAGGCATTTCCGACGCGTTTTCCCGGTCTTTGACCAGTACGGGTTCGTCGATGGTTTCAAAAATACGCTCCAGATAGGAAATGGCGGTGAGCAGGGAGTTATAAAAGCCTGCCAGCGTATTGATGGGCTGCCAGAAACGGCTCACGTAGGAGGTAAAGGCAATCAGCACACCCACCGTAATGGGGGCCGAAGCGTCAAACATCCAGTGGATGCCCAGCACATAGATGGCGGAGGTGGTGATGATGGAAATAATGTCCACACTGGGGCCCATGACGAAATTGTACATGCAGGCGCGCATCCATGCCTTGCGGTAGCTGCGGCTCAAATCGTTGAAAATGTCGCTGTTCATTTTTTCCCGCACAAAGGACTGGGTGACACGGATGCCGTTGATGCTTTCCGCGATATAGGCGTTTAGGTTGGACTGCTTATTGCTCTGAATCTGCCATGCGCGGCGCTGGCGTTTCTTGATGAAAATTACCACAAACGCCAGAAGGGGTAAACCGCACAGGCACAAAAGTGTCAGGCGCACATTGGTAAAAAACATGAACGCCAGGATAAAAAACAGGTTGCAGAGGTCGGTAATCGTATTGACGATACCGTTGGACAACAGATCGCTCAAACTGTTGACATAGTTGACGACGCGGACCTGGATTTTGCCGTGGGGCCTGTCGTCGTAGTAGGAAAAAGGCAGTTCCTGTAGATGCTCAAACAGATCGTAGCGCAAATCGTGTATGATCTGCTGGCCGATTAAGTTGGTATGTTTAATTTTGTAGCGCAGGGATATGGCGGAATACAGTGCCACCAGCAGCGTGAGGAAGCTGTAAAAAGCCACGCCCTTCATATCCTTTGCCGGAATGCAGTCGTCCATGATCCGCATGAAAAACTGCGGAATCAGCATGGTGGCGGCAGAAGCGGTCAACATCAGAACCGCCACGGACGCAAACCGTTTCCGGTAGGGTTTCATATATCCCAGCAAACGTTTAAACTGGTTTAGGTCAAACTTATCCTGTAATATTTCGTCCACGTCATATTTATTGCGTGCCATAAGAGGATTCCTCCTTTCATTCCATGCAGGCGGCAGGAGCCGGAATTTCTCCGTACTGGTGATGAAAAGCGCTTGCATAATAGCCGTTTTTGGAGAGCAGTTCCGCGTGGGTGCCCCGTTCGATGATCTGTCCGTTGTCCATGACCAGAATCTGGTCGGCATCCTTGATGGAGGAGATACGGTAGGCGATCACAAAAACGGTGCAGGTACCTCCCAGCTTTTTTAACTGCTCCTGTATGTAGCTTTCCGTTTCCATGTCCACTGCGGAGGTGGTGTCGTCCAAAATCAGGATGGAGGGCTTTTTTAGTAAAGCCCTGGCCAGGGAAATCCGCTGCTTTTGGCCGCCGGAAAGCCCCAGATCGGAAGAGCGTCGTGTAGGGAAAGAGTGTAGATCTCGGTGGTCG